>CALUWL010000005.1 GCA_944324445.1 Candidatus Gastranaerophilales bacterium
GTCCACGTAGTTCAGATGGATAGAACGTCACCCTCCTAAGGTGAATGTCGGAGGTTCGAATCCTCTCGTGGACATTTTTTTATGATTCAGAAGGATAAATTACCGCCCTCAACAACGTAAAAGCCAAGGTTTTAATCCCCTTTTCGGAAATTTTTTATTTCAAAAATTTAAAATTAGTATTCCTTACTTTGCATTTACTTGAATGTTCAACAATTGGCAAAAAATTTTGTTTACATGTTTTATACAAACGTATATCTATGAGAAAGGGTAAAAATTTATGCGAGTTAATCCAATTGGGTTAGGTTATGGTATTTTAAAGCCAAACAAAGTTGAAAAAAACAATTCAAGAGTTATGTCAAATCCTGTTGAAGATTCTGATAATTTTGCAAAAGTTTCTCCTGAACAATTGCAAGGGATGAATAATATATCGTTCAAAAGTAATGGTCCTAACCAAGATGAAATAGAAGCGATTTTAAATTCTCCACTGCTAAAAACGGATAGAGACGGTCGAACCTTCTTTCACAGAGCCTCAGCTGAAGATATAGAAGCAAGAAGACAAGAAATAACACCGCAATTATTAAGAATTGCAATGCCTATGCAAGATTATGATAGCAATACTTGTTTGCATTATACAAAAGGATCTGAATTTGTAAATACTATAGCAGATATATTAGGTGATGAAGCACCTGAATTTATACCAAAACTTTATACACTTAAAAATAAAATGAATAGAACACCTATTGATATTAAAGCCTGCAGAAAAAAACAAGACGAATTAGAAGCTTTATTTAAAATCCTAGGCAATAGAACAACGAAATTTGTCAGAGAATATAGAAGTGCAAATGGCTCAACTATTTTCCACTACCCGCTAAAACCTGAAGTTGCTCAAATTATAATTGATAATATGGGTGATGAAGCACAGCAAGTACTGAATGAATTGCTGCCTATACAAGATGATGATAAGAATACATTATTACATAATATACAACGTCCTAAAACTTTGGAAATATATGCAGAAACATTAAAAGATAAAGCTCCTGAAGTATTTGCAAAAGCTTGTCTTGCTAAAAATAAAAAAGGCGAAGTCGCTATGAGTGCATTACTTGCAAACAATAACCAAGGCAAACTAAAAATTATATTAAAAGCCTTAGGCAATAAAACAGCTGAAGTAGTGAAAAAATACAGAGGTGAATATAATGAAACAATATTCCACCATAAATTAGAACCTGATATTGCTCAAATTATAGTTGATAATATGGGTGATGAAGCACAGCAAGTACTGAGTGAATTGCTGCCTATACAAGATGATGATAAATTTAATAAAAGTACATTCTTGTGCTATGAACAACACCCTGAAACTTTAGAGATATACGCAAAAGCATTAAAAGATAATGCTTCTGAAGTATTTGCAAAAGCTTGTATTAATGGTGATACTTTTTGGACCATTTATCGTAAGATAGGTGAGTTTTGCAGAGAAAAAGAATTAAATACTATATTTAAAATCTTGGGTAATAAGACAGCTGAAATAGTAAGAGATTGTAGAACTATTTTCCACCAAAGGCTAACACCTGAACTTGCTCAAATTATAATTGATAATCTTGGTGATGAAGCACAACAAGTGCTTTATGAATTATTGCCTATGGCAGAAGGTTGGAGATATACATTCTTACACACCAGACAAAACCCTGCAACTTTAAATATATATAGAAAAGCATTAAAAAATGAAACTACTTAAGCATTTAAAAAAAATCGATTTTTTCAGTTAACTAAGTTTGGCTACAAACTTAATAAAAAGATAAGCCATAGCATAAAAAACCGGTTGAAAAAAACATAAAAGGCGAAAAAGTATAAATAAACTCCAAAAAACAACCCTTGTGAAATAATTTCAAGGGTTGTTTTGATAGAAAACAAATTTTAAAAACATAATAAATTAATAAATAGCAAAAAATTTTCTTCACCAACGTTTTTTAAGTATAATTACTTAGGAAAAAACAATGATTAGACCTATTCAAAACATAAGCTTTGCACACTCAAGCAAATTAAAAACAAAAAAGATACAAAACAATTCTAAAAACTGTCCGGAAAATTTTAAATCAATATATAAACATAATATTTGTTTTACGGGCTTTATCAATAGTTTTGAACCTAATTTTCAAGAAACATTAGATAAAAACTACTTTCAACTTCCGCAAGTGCATTTTAAAGACGGCTCAACTTATCAATTAAGACCCGATAAATACCAATTTGATTGCGCAAAAGCACTGTATCAAGGCAAAAATCTGGCCTTCATTGCTCCAACCGGAACAGGAAAAACTGCTGTTGCGCACTATATAATCACAAAAAACCTTAAAAAAGGTAAAAAAACAATATACACTTCACCGCTAAAAGCCCTTGCAAACGACAAATTAAGAGAATTTAGAAGAATATACGGAAAAGAAAACGTCGGACTTTTAACCGGAAGCACAAAAATAAACACAAATGCTCCAATTCAAATAATGACAACCGAAATATACAACAACCAATCCTCTGAACTTGATAAAAACTCAAGAAACATAGGCACAGTCATTTTTGATGAAGCGCATTATATTTCAGACCCCGAAAGAGGAAATGCTTGGGAAAACGCGATTTTAAGCACGCCTTTCGATAAAATTCAAACTCTTTATCTTACTGCAACAATAGGAAACGGTGATGATTTTATTAATTGGCTGCAATCTCTAAATCCAAACGTAGAAGCAGCTAAAGTAGAAGTAAACCCCGAAGAAAGATTTGTACCTCTAAAATGGCTTATATATGATAAAAAAGCTAAATCTGAAGATAAAAAATTTCTTCCTATTAAAAACGGTTTTATTAATACCGACTTAATAGATCCAAACAATCTTACAGAAAGACAAAAAAGGGCTTTTGAGGTAATTTTCAAAGCAGAAAACGACATTCAAGAATACTATGAAATGACCACAGAACAGTATAAAACTCAAGCACAGTCATTTAAAAACACTCTCGGCGAGTTTGAAAATTTACCCGAAGCGGATTTTAAAGAATTTTTAAAAGAAAATTACCCCAAACTAACAGAAAAACAACAAGAAGAAGTAACACAATTTCTTACAGATAAAAAAACCGAGCAAATAAATAAAATTCACACAAAACACCTGCCGGATAGCTATCCTGATTTAGTGTCGGATTTAAAAAATAACGATTTACTTCCCGCATTAATTTTTAAATTATCAAGAAAAAAATGCGAAGAAGTAGTGCAAAGCTTAAAAGACGCTGAAATTGACCTTACAAGCGATAAAGAAAAACAAGAAATAGAAAAAATTATTGATGAATACAGAAATAAAGGCAAATATCTCGGAACAAACTTCGATAAGAAAATGCTTTTATCAGGTTACGCCTATCACCATGCCGGAATATTACCTCAATACAAAGAATTAATTGAAGAATTATTTTCAAAAAAACTTCTAAAAACCGTTGTTGCAACTTCAACACTCTCAGCCGGCATAAACATGCCCGCAAGAACAGTTGTTATATCTGATACTTTATTTAAGAAATTTAATCCCCTGACAAAAGAAATTGAATACACAGAACTTTCTGCCAATGATTTTCACCAAATGACAGGAAGAGCAGGCCGCAGAGGGGTTGATTCTTTAGGATATGTTGTTCTGTACAATTTAAACACTTCGGATTTTGGATTTAAAGAACGCAAAAACCAAAATATAGAAAATTTAGAAAACAAAAAAACAAAAAGGCAAATTGAAGAAGATAAAAAACCTGATGAATTAAGTCTGGCATACGATTTAATTGCTTCACCCGCAGACAAATTAAGAAGTCATTTCAGACCGGACTGGACAATGCTTGCAAAATATTATGAAAACAATACAGATAACGAAAACCTTAAAAATTTAATTGCCTCATCATTCAAGGTTTCCTTATCTTTAAATCCTGAAAAAGAAGAACGTTCGCTTTTAAACAAATTTGAAAACTATAAAATTGCCTTATTAAAACAAGGATTTCTTGAAAAAAATAATAAAAATCAAATATTCTTGACTCCAAAAGGTAAAATTCTTACTCAAAGCCAAGGATTGAACCCGCTTGTGCTTGCAAGCTTAATATATGATGAAAAATTAAAAGGACTTGAAATAGAACAGCTTTGTCAAATTGCAAGCTATATTGCAGGTTCATCAAGTCAAGAAGAAAGCGATGAAATATCAGCTTTAATTGATGAACGTTTTAAAACAACTATTGGTGATGAATTAGATTTCAATTCCAGCAAAAAAGATTTTGACACTACAAGAAAAATTTACAAAGAAACGGAAGATAAAATCTTAAAAAGCCAGCTTGAAAGCAGGGTTCCTGCTAATTTCATAATGCATTCAAATTCTTTCTGGGGCTATTGCGGCTATCTTTGGGCTTATTTAAACAATAAAGATAATAATTCAATATCAAACTTTAGGAAAATTACAGATTCAGGATACAGCCCCCTAACGCCCGCTCAACAAATGAATTACAGGGAAGCAACCTCGGAATATACAAGATTAAGCTCCGAAGGAAACGTACATAACGTTATTTCTCAAACAGTAAGCATATTAAAACAAATCAGCAAGATTTGTGATTTTGCTCTTGAACATGCTGATTTATATCCAAACCAAGATTACTACAACGAATTAAAAGAAAACGCAGAACTTGCACTAATTTTAACCAAACAAAATCCAATATATGATGAGACAGATTTATGCGAGTAAATTTTCAAACAATAAAAATAAATACAAATTATACAAAAAAACAAACTAAAACTAATCCAATAAGTTTTGGCGCTTTTCGCTGCAGTGAAGAAAACTTCGAAATTAAAAAAATTCCATACCTGCACTGTCCTATATGCGGATTATTAATGTTAAAACCGGAAGAACAAAAAACATTTGTAAACGATGTCGCATCAAAAAAAGGAGAAGCACTAAAAACAGCACTTGAAAAATACGAAGATGAAAGTGTATTTGTTAAAGACAATTCAAGCAACAGAAGAAAAACTATATATAGAGAACAAAAACAAGAAGTAGTTAATATCTTAAAACAAATGGCTCTTGAATACCCTGATTTAGCAATAGCAGAACTTGTTCGTCTAAAAGCAAAAACGAGTCTTGATGAACTTATTAAAAAGCAATTTGTTGTTTTTGATGAAATTGAAAATTATATAAATACCTCCATCACAAACGAAAAAGAAAGAGAATTATCGCTTAGAATATTAAACAATTACAAAAAAAATGCAAAAGGAGAATCCTCAACCAAATTTAAAAGAAAAAGTTTTATAGAAAATATACAAGCCCCCATTTCAGATAAAATTCAAAAAAAAGAAATAAAAGCAATTGCAGAAAAACTCCCAACATCAGATAGTGAAATCAGTGCTTTTTTTGTTAAATATTCAGATCCCTCGCGATCATCAAAAGAAATTGCAAGTAAATTAGTTGAACAAACATTGCCAAGCACAGAACACCTTATACCTAAATCAAAACAAGGACAAAACAAAACAAATAACTATATCTGTGATTGCAGAGATTGCAATTCTACAAGAGGAAATATTTTATTTGATGAATGGATAGAAGGTAAAGAAATAACTATACAACAAGGGCTTCAACAATATCTTAAAGACGTTCAAAAAGCTATTGATACAGGTGTTGTTAATTCTAAATATGATGATTATATAGCAGAAATTATTGAAACCATTTCAAGAATAAGTAATGGCGAAATAAAACTAACTATGCCGCAAACAACAAACAGTGAAAAACAACAAGCAATTTTTGAAAAAAGAAAAATTGAAATAAATAAAATAGGGCGCAAATTAGGAAAAATGATAGAAAAAATCAGAGCGCTTAATAAAGAAATAGCATTTCTTGAAAAACACCCTCAATTTAACAGCATTACCCAGCTTACAATAGTCAAAAGACGAATACAGGAACTAAAAAAACAAAATTTAAACCTTGAAAACAGTTTAGAAACAGAACAAAATAAAAAAGAGGAGTATCTTGCAATTTTAACTGAAATTATGGAGCTTGAAGCAAAACTTAAGGACTGCGACGAAAAAGAAGCGGCTTTAATTAACTTAGAAATTAAAAATATGAATAAAACTCTTCAATCGAACTTGCTAAATCAATGCGATGAAAGAATAATCCAAATATTAAAAAACATCGAATCTAATGAAGAAGAACTGTCAAATCTTTCTCAAAAAGAAGCTTTACTGGAAAAAATACTTAATTCAAATTCACAACCTGCAATTCAAATTGATGAACTAAAAGCATTAATTAAAGAAATAGAATCTATACAACGTCAAATTAAAAATTTAGAAAGCTCCTTGCTTGATAAACCAAATCTTGAAAAAAAATTAGCTGACCTTGAAAAAGAAAATAAAAAACTCCAATATGAAAATGAAACACTCTTAAAAGAAGCAAAAATAAACCCCGAAGATAGAACCGAATACAAAAAACTACTTCACTACAGAGCTCTTTACGAAGTTACAATTAAATTAGGGCAATATCCCTCATCCAAAAACAAAGGTAACTCTCTAACAGATATACAAGAAATAGCTCAAATAGCACAAGAAGAAATACTAAAGAAAATTTTCGAGCTTTCCGAAAAAAATGAAATTAAATATTTTACTAATTCTGACACTATTCAAGCAAACGAAAAACAAATTGGTTTAATAAAATCTAAACTTGAAAAACTCGAAAAAGCAACGCAATCCTTAAATGAATTAAAAACAAAATATTCAAATTTAGGACAAGGTAAAAGCTTGGAAGAATTAAGAACACTGTATGAAAAATTACAATCTGAAGAAGCTGCAAGAAAAAAAATAGAAAACATACAAGAAATAAGAACAGAATTAAAGAATCTGGAAGATACACTTACATACAACCTTGAAATATTAGAAAAATTAAAAAAGGAATACAGATCGCTAAGCGAAGAACAATTCAGAACCCTAACAGGACTAATATACGCATAAAATGAAAATAACAAGCATAAATAACACCTATAACATCATTAAAAAACCACAAAAAAATTTATTTTTTAAAGGTTTTGATTGCGCAGAACAAGATTTTGAAATAAAAAGACTGTATAATATACCTTGCCCCATTTGCTCGGCTACCATGATACAAAGAAATCAAATTGATGCTTTTGTTGCTTTTCTTCAAAACGCAAAAGGTGAAGATATAGTCGATATACTAACTAAATACAGAAAATTTTTTCACAAAAACGAAGCACTTGCAGCAGAAATATTAAGTATTGAAGCTCAAAAATACCCAAACAAAAATATTTCAGAACTGGCGCAAAATTATCTCAATGAAAAACTTCCTATATACAAAAAAGAAAAGCAGGAATTATTTGAAAAAATCAATCAATTAGCACAATATGCTCCATCCCAACAACAAGGAAAATTATTATCAATAATTGCAAAACATGAAGAAAGCGCCCAACAAAACAATGATTTTGACAAAGAAGGATTTATAAAAGAAATAAATGAACAAGTTCAAGGAACATTCTCAGTAAAAAAGAAAATAATTAAAATAATTCAAAATTTTCCGGATGTAAAAAAAGAAGGACTTGAATTCTTTATTAAATATGCAAATAAAACTCAAGCAGAACTAGCTTCCAGATTTGTTACACCTTCGTTTGCCACTTGCGAACATATAAAACCTAAATCAAAAGGCGGAGAAAATAATACTGCAAATTATCTTGCAGAATGCGAAGAATGTAATTCTAAAAGAAACGATACACCTCTTTTAGAATGGATTACAAACGTGCCTGCTTTTGTGAATAATTTTAAATCATATATACAAACAATTGCTTCAAAAATTCAATCAGGAGAAATTCCTTCCAAATATTCAACATATTTAGATGATATCTCTCAAACAATCTCAAAAGAAACACAAGGTAAAATAAAAATAAAAACTCCAAAAATTACGCAAGAAAACTTTTTTACAGAAACCGGAACAGAAGAAAGAATAGCGCAATTAGAAAAAACTTTGCAAGAACAAATTGGTGAACTAAAAAGACTAGAAAAACTAAAAGAAGAACTTGACCAAGATGAACAATATGAATCAATTCTTAGATACAGAACGCTTGAATCGAATAAAAGCGCATTAGAACAACGAAAAAAAGAAAAAAAAGAAGAAATAAATAAAAAAAGTTCCTTTTTTGAAAGGTACCGCAAAAAATCTGACGAACTGGATACAAAAAAAGAAGCTCTAAGGAATATGGATCCAACTTCACATGAGGCTAAAAATCTAGTAATCCAAATCCACAAATTAAAATCTTTCTTAAACTCAAAAAATCCCAAAACTTTAGAAGAACAAATTGAAGCAGCAAAAGTTGAATTAAGCAAAATTCAACAATCTTTATTAGATGTAAATGAGAAATTAGAAACACTTAAAAAGCAAATTGAATTTCCGGAAAAAATAAAAGAACAAATTGCAGAGCTAAAAAGCAAACTGCAAGAAGTTATTTCAACAAAATATGAATTAGATAATTTAATTTTATTATCAGAAGAAAATCCGGATATAATTCAAAAAATAAAAGAAAAAGAAGCTGAAATTCAAAAACTTCTTCAAGAAAATAGTTCATTGGAAATATCTCTGCATGGGGAAAATGATATTGACACATATTTAGCTATGACAGATGTAATTAAAAAAACTGATGAATATTTAAATAACGACAAAAACCAAAATACACCGAAAAATACAACCGAAATAACTATATACGAACTTGCAAAACAAAAAGCAAATGAAATCATTGCCGGACTAGCCAAAATCAGCTCGGCAGTAAAAGTTCAGATAAATTTACAAAAAATTTCAGAACTTACTTCGCAATTGCACAACCTTTACATTGATTTTAACAATATACAAACCAATTTCTTAAAAGCTAAAACTCTTAAAGATAAACTTGACAAAATGCCTTCTGAAGCCGATCTAAAAGGAGAAATAAAAATCCTATCTGATGAATTAGAAATGGCAAAGAAAAGATTTGATTCCGTTGCGCTGGAAATAAAAATTAAAAATCTCAAAGAAGCAATCAAACACAAAGAAAGAGCTCTTTCTCAAATAAAAGCTGAAACATCAGAAGATGCCATAAGGCAAATTTTATCAACTATTTAAAATTGATTAAGTTTTGTAACAAAAAAAGCTCTCTTTGAAATCGAACATTTTATATCGTTTTTATATACATGTAAGATACGAAATATATAAAATCTAAGGAGATAAAAAATGTTTAATTCAGTAAGCCTTTCAAATTTTTCAAGCTCAAAACCTGAAACAGCAGGGACTTTAGCAAATAAACCCGCAAGCGCACCTTCAATTTTTTCAACCGAAACAGCAGGATCAATCGCAAGCGCACCAAGCACCACATCTTCATCAAGCAGTTTTTGCGCAATGGCATAAAAAATTAAAGAATAGAGGAAAATAAGATGACAGAGTCAAAATTAACAAATCTTCTATTGGGAACAATGGTGTTAATTTCCTGCACAATGTTTATTTGGACGCTAAGTTATATACAATCATCAAATACTATACAACCCCCAATAGCAATATCAGCATTTAACGCATAATTTAAGCCGTACGTGCAATCGTTATGGCGTGCGGCAAAGGCTACTAAACAGCGGAAAGAGGACAACAAAAAAGACCTAAATAAAAATTTAGGTCTTTTTTGTACTAATTTTTTCTTGAAATCATCATCCCTGCGCCCATTTCAATTATTTGCGATTGATAATTTTTATCACTAAACAACATATTTACATAAGGCAAGGTTTTTTCATAATGGGTTAAAATATTATCCGCAAGAATAATTCCGCCTGATTTTAAAATTCTATCTGCTATTTCAAAATATTCAACATATTCTTTTTTATTTGCATCTATAAAGACAAAATCAAACTTTTCTCTTTTTAAAGCATTAATTTCTTCTTCTAGATCCTGCAAAACAACAATAGCAGAACCAATTTTAGGCTCTAGCGGAACGTTTGGCGCGCATATTTTAAAATTCTTTCTTGCTATACTTTGTCTTTTTTCCCAAAACTCAATAGTGGTTAATTTTCCTTTTGTTTCTTCGAGTGCTTTTAATATCCAAATTCCGCTATAACCATTTGATGTGCCGATTTCAAGAACATTTTTAGAATTGTTTATTTTAATCAGCATATTTAAGAAATTAGCGCTCGCTCTATCTAAATTCCAAAATTCACACCTTGTGCGCTCTAATGATGATAAAATTTCTTCAACTTCATCATCAAAATAAGCAGTGTTAACCTTTTTTATCTCGCAAGTTTCCATAATTTAGAGTTTTTGAGCCTTATCTATAATAATTATATTGTTTACATCTATATACGATTCTTGTTTTTTTACTATCTGCATTTTATCAAGACTGTATAAAAGGTAGTTTTTAGCATTTATTCCCGTTATTAAAATATTATTTTCATTAGGAATTAAGGTCATTTTTGAATAAAAACCATCTTTTGAAAGCTGTTCTCTTGAAATAACTTTGCCTTCAACTGTATCGAAAATATCCATATAGCCTTCTTTTGAGCATAATATAAATATTTTAGTTCCAAACATAATGGCATCGGTTGGTTTTTTATCCAATTCGACAGTGTTAATCAATTTACCTTGTACCTTGTCATACACAAGAAGCTGATCTTGTGTCCTTGAAATGGCATAAATATTTGCAATATCAGCTAACAATTTTGAAACATTGTTAACTGTCCCCATAGGCTGAACAGCGTATTCACCGCCATTTTTTGTAACATTAAATACTTTTTGCAAATACTCATCATAAAAAGCAATAGAATCATCTATTTCGCTATATACAATCTTAGATGGCTTTTGATCCACCCTTACCACTTTAACAAGCGCCATGGAATCAAGACTTATAACATAAATAGAATTTGCATTTTGACTTGTTACGTATGCCACATTTTCCTTTTTGTTATAAGCAACATCGGTTGCATTAGCATCAATCGGTATTGTTGCTATTGTTCTTTCATCTTTTAAATCAATGATTTCAAGATTCTTTCCGCTCCAATACAAAACAAGCGCTACTTTTGTTTTTTCAGATGTTAATATTTTTAAAGGCATTGATGATAATTTTAATTCGTACAAAGGATTTTGACTTGTTCCGTCATACACCTCTAAAAATTTTGAATTTCTTGGATTGATAAATGTTTTTTTGTCTTTAAAATCTACCGTAGGTATAAATTCATTTCGCTTAACCACAGGATTATACGGGCTTTTTGCCTTTTCTTTTTCAGAAGGATTAAGCGCAAGAGTATTTTCATCTTTTGAAGGAATTAAAAGATCACCCAAAGTTAATTTTAAACTCTCGGGAATTTTTAATCCTGCAGGAGTCAGCATATCTTGCGGCATCAAACCAAGTCTTACTTTTATCGGTAAATCATCTTTTTTAGTTAAAGTATAATTTCCGTCTTTATCTTTAAAAACTTTCAATAAAGAATATCCGTTATTCAATAAAACAACTTCAGGATAAGCGCTCAGAGGCTTTTGCGGATAAGAATATTCGATTGATATTTTATCAACCGTCTTATCCGAAGGCGGATACAAAGGTATATACATTACATCATCCGAAATAGTTATTACACTATCAAATCTTTGTTTTGCAGATGGAATTTGACTTTTTACAAAATTCCAAACATCATTTGGTAATTTTGAAGCAAAGACAGGATTTGAAACAAATAAAACAAAAATCAAAAATGTAATATATTTTTTTAAATTCATAAAATACCTCTTTACCTATAGGCTATTTTCCAAGCGCGGATTTCATTCTATCCAAAATACCGCTTTGTTCTTTTGAAATATTAAACAATTCCTTATATAAAGCTTCTTCCTTGTTAGATAATTTCTTTGGAACGTTTACTTTTATTGTAACGTAATGATTACCTTTTTGCGACTCGCTTCCAAGATAAGGAACGCCTTGTCCTTTTAGAGTAATTCTATCTCCGTTTTGAATGCCTGAAGGGATTTTTGCTAAAACCTCACCGTGAATTGTCTTGATTTTAATTTCATCACCTAAAACAGCCTGTGGCGTTGAAATTTCAAGCTCTGTATATATATCAAACCCGTGGCGAGCAAATTCTTTTGAAGATTTAACATATACTACAACATACAAATCTCCGGGGCGGCCGCCATTTTTTCCGGCATTTCCCTCATGCGCAACACGCATTTTAGAGCCTGATTCAATCCCTTTCGGAATTTTAATTGTTATTTTCTTTTCTTTTGCTACAGCTCCTTGGCCATTACAAACCTTGCAAAACGCTTTAGGATTTTTTCCTGTGCCGTGGCAATTAGGGCAAGTTGTAACCGATGTAAAAGAACCCAGAATAGTTTGAGTGCTTTTTTGTATTCTGCCTTGTCCATGGCAAACAGGACAAACCGTATCTTTTGCATCTTTATCAATTCCCGTTGAATTACAAGCTTCACAAGGTTCAAGATGTTTAATTTTTATTTCTTTTTCAAGCCCAAAACAAGCTTCCAAAAAATCAATTTCAATATCTAATCTTAAATCTTCACCATCAATCGGTGCGTTAGGATTTTGTTCGTAACCACGTGAAAAACCGCCAAAACCGCCAAAAAATGATGAAAAAATATCTGATAAATCAATATCATCCATACTAAATGAGTGCGGATTAAAGCCTGCATTAGATAGACCCTCTTCACCGTATCTATCATATATTTGACGCTTATTATCATCGGATAAAGTTTCGTAAGCTTTTCCGATTTCTTTAAATTTATCAGCAGCATCCGGTGCTTTATTAACATCAGGGTGATATTTTCTTGCCAGTGTGCGAAACGCCTTTTTTAATTCATCTTTTGTGGCGTTTCTATTTACACCCAATATTTCATAATAATCCATTGTACTATTCATTTTCCTTCTTCTTTGCAACGCCAACCAGCGCCGGTCTTAAAACTTTATCTAATAATTTATAACCTTTTTGAGCAACAACAGCAACATGATCTTCTTCAAATTCATCAGTAGGAACTTGTGTTATTGCTTCATGTTCATTCGGATTAAATTCTTTCCCTAAAGCCTCAATTTCTTCCATTCCGGCTTTCTTTAAAGTATCTAAAAGCTGCTTATAGGCCACTTCATAGCTTTCTTTTACAGTAGTACAGTTATCAATATCTTTAAGAGATTCTTTCGCTCTATCGAAAGTATCCAAAACTGATATTAATTTAGCCAAAACATCCGCAGCAGCATACTTCAATAAATCTTGTCGTTCTGATGCCATTCGTTTTCTAAAATTATCAAAATCAGCGGCAAGCCTTAAATATTTATTATTCAAATCTTCATATTTTTTTTCAAAATCTTCCGCCGGCTCTTCCTGCTGCACTAAAGTTTCTTCTTGAGCTTCTTCTTTAGTTTCTTCATTATTTTCAATTTCATCAACTATATTTTCATTTTCTTTATCTTCATCATGGAAAGGATTTTTATTTTCTTCCATAATTTCCTCCTTTGTCTTTAAATAAATTAATTCTAGTAATATTATAAAATATGAATAAACAATGTCGAGTACTCAAGCGAAGTAATTTCAAAAACAAAAAGGCGCATAATGCGCCTTCATCAATTATATTAACTCTCTTTTATTCCGTAATGCTATTTTTACCCTTCACTTAGGCTTTTGTCCACATAGCATCCGATGATAATTTTGAATTCACAAATTCTTGAGAAATATTTATATTAGATGGAGTGAAGATAAATACACTTTCACCGATTTTTCTTTGAGAACCTTCAAGAGCATGAGTACATCCGCAAAGAAAATCAACTATTCTTTGAGATTGCTCTCTATCTAAAAGTTGCAAATTAAGGATAACGGTTTTTCTTTCTTTAAGAGCTTCAACGATTGTAATTGATTCATTGTATGCTTTAGGTTCAATTACAACAACTTCATAAGCACCTGCTTTTGGTTGAGGTAAAACTCTTAAATTAGCTCTGTTTTTTCTGATTGGATTAGTTTCTGTAAAGCTTGGTTGCAAAGCTGCATTTCTATCTGTCGGATATTCAGAATCATATCCGTTTTCAATTTCATCTTCATAGGTATCTTCACCCATAGGATTTAAAGAATCCGTTAAAGCTCCGATAATTTCCTTAATTTTTTCTGAAAGTGCCATCTTTTCTCCTTTAATTATTCAAATAAAATTCTGCCTAATCTAATCATTGTTGCGCCGTTTTCAACGGCAATTTTATAATCATGACTCATTCCCATTGATAGTTCTTTTAAGTTAAACTTTTGTTTTAACTCATTCATTTGAGAAAAAAGTCTTTGAAGTTCTTCAATGTCATCCACTAAAGGCGCAATGTTCATTAACCCCTCTAGTTGAACGTTTTTCATTTCTGAAACTTCATTGATTAAATTTTCAATTTGCTCCGGGAAAATCCCGTATTTTTGAGGCTCATAAGCATTATTAACTTGGATTAGAATTTTTTGAACAATGCCTTGTTTATTTGCCTCCAGATTAATACATTGAGCGATTTTTAAACTGTCTACGGAATGTATATAGTCAAAAAAACCGACTACGTATTTAACCTTATTCGTCTGTAAATGTCCTATAAAATGATATATCGATTGCGCTTTGGTTGTATCATCTATATTGCTGATTTTTTCAACACTTTCTTGCGCTCTGCTTTCTGCAAAATCTCTCAACCCTGCACTAAAAGCTTCCATCATTTTATCTATACCATAGTATTTAGTAACTGCGATAATTTTAGGATTATATCCTTCTATATCTTTTAAAATTTTGCTCAGATTATTCCTTACAGTCATTTTAAAAGCCTTAATAATACTCCCAATTATTCGCTCTCGGAAAGCAATTTTGCCCCTTGTTTTTATTATAAAATATTGTTTTCAACTTGCAAAAAATTTATTTTAGTTGATTTTAGATAATTCAAAAACATGCCAAAATCATGTCATGGTGCATGTTTTGACATGTTGTAATTTATGTAATATTTCTTAATATGAAAGATAGCAAAGACTTTTTTGGCATGCTTTATGATAACATTTTATTGAAAGAAGGATTTTACAAATGGAAAACAATACACCAATAGAATGGAATGAATATTTTTTAGAAATAGCAAAAACAGTAGCAAGACGCTCAAATTGCCTAAGAGCTAAAGTAGGAGCCGTCATTGTAGGTCCGGATAAAAAAATTAAAGCAACAGGATATAATGGAGTTCCTTCTAAAGTTGTTTCTTGTATGGAACTTGGAGAATGTTACAGAATAAAAAACAATATCCCCTCAGGAACAAGATATGAAACCTGCAGAAGTATTCATGCTGAACAAAATGCGATAATTCAAGCAGGGCAAGACAGATGTCAACAAGGCACAATGTATATATGGGGTCATAATTTTATTTGTATTTTATGTAAAAGATTTATTGTTCAATCAGGGATTGAAACAGTATATTTGAAAAAAAACGATTTCTCCCCAATTGAATGTGTTACGGTTGAACAATTAAGACAAGAGCTAACAAATGATGCTATGGTTAACATATAGGGTCATAAGCTTATATACTTTTTTACATAAAAACAACAAAGGACATATTTTATAATGTATTTTATGAAAAACAAAATTATTTTGGGAATTTCAATTTTAACTTTTTTAGGGTTCGTTATATGCCAAAAAGCTAATACTGAACCCAATTACGATTATAAAATATACACACCTCAAAATATAACAGGGGTAAGTCAAAGCGTTGCAAAAGCACAGAAAGATTCTCAGATAATTTTCATTGTAGATTTTTCAAATTCAATGAATGACACTATAGACGGCAAAACCAAAATTCAAATGGCAAGAAATACTTTGGCTGAAATTTTACCTAAAATTCCTGCAAACGTTAAAACAGGTTTAAGAGTATATGGTCATAAAGCAGGATTTACGTATCTTCAAGGCTGCCAAGCTTCTAAACTCACCGTGCCTTTAGCTCCAAGTAACTATAATGAAATTCTTGCAAGCTTGTACGCCACAAACGCTACAGGCTGGACTCCAATTACATATTCGCTCAAACAAGCAATAAACAATGATTTTATCGGAACAACGGGCAAAAAGCATATAATTCTTTTAACTGACGGCGGAGAAAATTGCGATGAAAGCCCATGTACATACGTTATAAACCTTATGAAAACAAGAAATGACGTTAAAATTGACGTTATAGCTTTTGATATTCATGATGTCGAAGCAAATAACCAATTAAGGTGTACTGCTCTTATGACAAGCGGAAAATTTTTAAGCGCACAAAATGAGCAAGATTTATCAAATTCATTATTTGAAACAGTCGGAATTAATAAAGATGTAAGAGGAAGTATTAAAATTCCACAAGAATAATTTAGCTTAAATTAAAATTTTTTGCTAAAATTTTTCTATGGCAAAAGAAAATCCAAAAATTAGCGCAATAATAAAAACTTTTAATTCCGAAAATACTTTATGCGAAGTTATAGAGGCAATTAAAGAAACAACAGAAATTATAATTGTTGATAACCACTCAACAGATGATACGATTGAAATTGCAAAAGAATATAAAACAAAAATCATCTACGCTGATAGAGTTGAGCTTTCAAAAGGCATAAAAAATGCAATTGATGAAGCATCTTGTGATTGGATTTTAATTCTTGATGATGACGAGATAATTCCTCAAAAACTTCTTTTTGAGCTTGAAAAATACATTGAAAACCCTAAAAAAAACAAATTTGCGCTAACTTTGAGCAAAAAAACTTTTTATTTAGATAAAGAAATTAAAGCCGCAAGAATAAAAAAAGAATTGTGTTTCTTTAAAAAAGGTTCAATAACGATAAACGATGATTACAAAGCAAGTTTAAAAGTTACCTCAGGTAAAATATATAATTTTAATAAAAATTTCAAAATAAAAAATGCATACAAATTAAAATATTCAAAAACAGATATTTCAAAAAGAATGAATAATTTAATCCAAGAAAATAAATTTTTATTAAAAACAATTAAATCAAAAAAGGCCTCTATTTTAATTAGACCGTTATTTACTTTTTTATACTGGTATATAATTAAAAAAGCCTTTTTAGACGGCAGATTTGGGCTTATTTTTGCAAAAGAAAAAGCAATTAAAGAATTTATTTTACAAATAATGATACTTGAAAAATTAAGGAGCAATTATGATATTTGATAGATTAAATAATGCAAAACAATATTTTAAACTCGATGAAAACCTTAAAAAAGGCTTTGAATTTCTTTTAAATAACGATTTAAAAAGCCTAAAAGAAGGCAAATACGAAATTTCAGGCGATAAAATTTTTGCAAATGTTCAGAGCCTTTCAACAAAAGACAAATCCGAAAAAAAATGGGAAGTACACAGAAAATATATTGATATCCAATACGTTATAACAGGTGAAGAATGTATGGGATACGGAATTTTAAAAGATTTTAAAACAATAAAAGAAAAATACGATGAAAATAAAGATGTAGAATTTTTAGATGGCAATTCCTTTAACTACATAAACGTCAGAGAAGGAGATTTTGTTATTTTTTATCCGAACGATGTCCATGCGCCCATGTTAAGCGTCGAAAAATCCGAAAATATCAAAAAAGTTATAGTTAAAATTGCTATAAATTAGCTTTTATAAAATCTTGAACGTATTTGCTTTTGTTAAAAGGAATAGGATTTAATCTATCAAACAAAACTTTTTCAAGTTTTTTTGATGTACTTTCATAGTGATAAAATTTGTAATCCAAATTCTTATCCAAAATTATTCTAACAAAACCATAATTTCTTGTTGAAATTGTCTTAATTTTATTTTCATTTAAAAGATTAATAGTAGAATAATGAGGATGTCCGAATTTATTTATTCCGGTTGAAATTAAAGCATAATCGGGATTTATGCGTTTTAATATTTCATTATTTATAACATCTTTAGCGCCATGATGACCGATTTTTATAATATCAACTTTATCAGGTAAATATTTTTCTATGGATTTAAACCCTAAAATACCTACATCACCCATAAAAAGAAAATTCTTATTCCTATATGTTACAAGAGTAACAATCGAAGTTTCATTATCAAATTTATCCTCATCATTTTTATTTTTGTAAACAGGTGTTAAAGTTTTAACTGTTAAATCGGGTTCAGAATATATAATTTCATTATTTTTAGCAATTTTATAATTAAAATTATTGCTTTTAATGAAATCAAGAATTTCTTTTGATAATTCTGATTTTGCCTTATCTTTTTGAATTATAATTTCATCTGTTTTGACCGAATTTAAAACATCAACCGCTCCGCCGCAATGATCCATATCAAAATGAGTTATAATAAGGGTTTTCAGTTTATTTATTCTTTCATTTTTGAAATAACGATTTAAGATTATCTCTCCGCTGGATAAACCTTTATAGGGTTTTCTTCCTGTATCAATTAAGATGTAGCGCTTGTTTGGAGTTTTAATTAAGAAACTATCCGCATTTTCAACATCAAACATAATTATTTCAAAATTATGCCTAAAATCATCAACCCTGATAAAACTTAAAGCAAAAATCAAAACAAAAGAGATAAATATTATCAAATATTTTTTATTTTTGAAATCAGATTTCAAATTCAAAAGAAACAACAAAATCAAAATCCAAACGCCAAACATTTGAAAAATATTTAATCCGATAACTTTTAACATTGAATATTTAAAAGATGCAAAATATTCACTTGTTTTAACCAATAAAGTAAGCATTGGTTTTGCAATAATATCAAACAAAAATATCATAGGTCCGCTCAGATAAGGAATAAGAGAAATAATTGAGCTTATAAAACCAATAAAACTCAAAATCCCGATAAAAGGAATGACTGCAATATTTGCAATTACGCTAAATATTGCAAAATTGTTAAAATAATGCATCTGCAAAGGTACAACCCAAAGTTGAGCTACCAACGGAACACAAAGAGCAGATACAACATTCACCGGACAAAACGCATAAGCAAGATACCTTTTAAATGAAGATGAATTTTTAAATTTTTCCTTGAATTTCTTATCTTTTTCTACAATTTTTGAAACTATAACAGGACAAGAAACAATTAAACCTATAGTTACAATGAAAGACAATTGAAAACCGACATCAAATAACATCTTTGGATTAAATAATAAAATCAAAAATCCGACAAAGAAAACCAATGCAACCGAATTTACGTTTCTATCTATTAATTTTCCAAAAAGAACAAATAAAAGCATACAAGAAGCTCTTAAGATAGACGGAGGAAAACCTGTCATAAAAGTATATAAAACAACAAACACAGCACCTGATAAAATTGCAAGATTATAAGGAATACGAATTAACATTGCAATCCACCACCATATACCAAATATCAAAGCAACATTTAAACCGCTTGCGGCAAGCAAATGTAATAAACCCGAATTTTTGAAATCTTCTTTTATCTTTTCATCCGGATTTATTGTTTCATTACCAAAAACAATTCCGCCCAAAATCTCTAACTCGGGAGATTTTATATATTTTGCATGACGCAGGATAATTTTATGTCTTGTAATTTCAAATTTCTTTAAAATGTAGTACCAGCTATCAGCAGGATTATGAAAATCGAAAACCGGTTCTTTAATTTTATTTATAGATAAAGGGTTAGCATACAAAACATTTATACAATCATTATTCAAAAGATATCTTCTGTAATTAAATTGATGAGGATTTTTGGCAGTTTTTGCAGGGGAGAGTTTTCCTTTTACCTCAATATAATCTCCGATTGTAATATTATCTTCACTATTATTTTCTTTAATAAAACTGACTAAAATTTTTGAATTAAGATTGTCAAAAGTTTTGCCTGAAATTTCTATATCTTTAACATTTAAATAAAATCTTACTCTTTTATATCTGTTTGAAACTTCTTTTGATGTTACAACCTGACCGTATAATTTTACATTATTTGAATTAACGTTTTCCAGAGATTTTTCAATATTTTCACTGTTTGACGCTCTAATTATTCCGACAAAGAAAATTAAATACAAAATAATAATTCTTTTGAAATCAAATTTTGTAAACAAAGTCATTAATATTAAAACAAAAAGCAAAATAACCGCAAAAATAAATGCAAGATTATAAAACGAAGCTGCAAGCCCAAATATATAAAAAGTCGAAAATAAAATTGTAAATATTTTTGTATATGAAAATTTTTCTTCCATTTTCAATCAAAAAGAGCATTTATAAAATCGTTTTTACTAAATTCATTTATATCATCTATGCTTTCGCCTGTACCGATTAATTTTGTAGGTATTTTAAGATTTTTTGCAATAGAAAAAATTATTCCGCCTTTAGAACTTCCATCTAATTTAGTTATTGCAATAGAAGTTATATCAACTGCTTGAGCAAATACAAGTGCCTGATTAAGACCATTTTGCCCTTGTGAACCGTCTAATACAAGGATTGTTTCTAAATTAGCATCATCAAGTTTTTTTAATATAACATTTTTGATTTTCTTTAATTCTTCAATCAGATTAAATTTATTTTGCAGACGTCCTGCACTATCAATTATAACAACGTTATAATTTTCTTTTCTTGCTAAATCTATCCCTCTATAAGCTAAAGAAGCACTATCTGCCTTATCTTCTCTTAAAATATCTACATCAGCCCTTTTAGACCAAATATCAAGTTGTTCTTCTGCTGCAGCTCTAAAAGTGTCCCCTGCAACGAGCAAAACTTTGTTTCCTTCTTTTTTGAATTTATTTGCAAGTTTACCTATTAAAGTAGTCTTTCCGGCGCCGTTTACTCCGACTACAAAGTATATATTTAGCTTATCTTTATCAAATTTAAGTTTTTCTTCTTTATCTATATTTAAAATTTCACTGAATTCTTTCTTTAAAAAATCCTTCAATTGCGAGGATTTAACCTTTTCGTCTTTTATTTTATTTACTATCTCAACAGCTAAATCAACCCCCAAATCAGCCTTGATGAGGGTTGTTTCTATATCTTCCAATTCAAATTCATCAACCAATTTATCACCTGAGGTTGAATTTACAATGGTATTTACCAAGGTATTAGCGGTTTTAGAAAAAACATTTTTAATCGTACCAAAACCCAAGCTGTTTTTTGTTTGCTCTTTATTTTCTTCGTTTTTATTTTTGAAAAAATTAAACATACTTTTCAACAACTCTTGCTAAAATACCATTTATAAATGAAGGCGAATCATCTGTAGAATATTTCTTTGCAAGCTCTAAAGCTTCATCGATTACAACTTTATGCGGAGCATCTTTTATAAAAGCCAATTCTGTTATAGCTATTCTTAAAATATCCTTATCAATTTTGAATAATCTTTCAATATCCCATCCAAACGCAAATTCGCTTATCATTTTATCAATTTCTTGTCTGTTGTTTTGATATTCAAAACAAATTTTCATAATGTAGTCTTTAACATCTTCTTTATTTGCTAAAGTACATAACTCAGCAATATCAAGCGCAGATAATGTTTTTTCCGCAGCATTTAACATAACGTCAATTTTAGCTTCCAAATCAGAAGTTAAAGGCATTTGAACAGGAATATTTTCACAATCTATCGGACGCGAAAGGTTGTCTTCGTGATTATTTTCAAATTCTATAATTTGATTTTTAATATTATTTAATTCCGAAACACTCATCGAAACTTCATCATAAGAATTTGAAATCAAAGTTCTTACTGATTTTAAAACTATTGATGAAAAATCTTCATCTTTATATTTTTCTAAATTTTTATCTAATTGCGAAAATAATATTAATGCTAATTCTCTGCTTGCTCTTCTTGCTTGCATTTTTAATTCCTTCTTGTCAACTTTTTAAATAACTTTAAAAATATTATATTTTAAAAATATCTTATTTCATAGAATTTTTTTAATATTTTCAAAATATTTCGTTATAATTTTTTCTTTTTCAAAATTTTCAATAAAAGAGATTGCATTTTTGCTTATTTTATCTTTAGCGCAATTTTTTATTTTATTTAACGCTTTAACAACATTTGCTATATCAGGTTCAACTAAAAAGCCGTTTAAATTATCTTCTATAAAACCATCTATACCTGTATTTTTACTTGCAAGAACAATTAAACCTCTTGATAGTGCCTCAAAATAAGAAATTCCAAAAGTTTCATCGCGTGAAATTAAAACAAAAACATCACTTTCATCCAATTTTTCATAGATTTTATCGTGTTCAATATAATCATTTATTTTTATTTTGTCGCCTAAATTATATTTATTAATTAGATTTTGCAGGTATTTTTTTTCTTTACCTTGCCCAAAAATATTATATTCAAAATCAAAATCAACTTGTTTTAAGGCTTTTATAACTAAATCAATATTTTTCCTTTTAATAAGTTT
The DNA here is from genome assembly GCA_944324445.1 of Candidatus Gastranaerophilales bacterium. Taxonomy (GTDB): domain Bacteria; phylum Cyanobacteriota; class Vampirovibrionia; order Gastranaerophilales; family Gastranaerophilaceae; genus RUG14156. The sequence goes on from CALUWL010000005.1 coordinate 22,335, forward strand.
TGATAAAGTAATCAACCTTAGTTTATCGTTTTTAAATATTTTTTTGCTAACTATATTCTTTTTTTCAACAAAAGAAGGCAAAATAAAATCAGCGCTGAACTTTCTGGCTAAAACACAGTTCCTTGCACCAATTAAAGTTGAATTTTTAAGAGCATTTTTTAATCGTCTTTTAAAATAAAACCTGTATTTTATATTTTCTAAAAGTACTAAATCGCTCTGATGAACAATTGAAATATGAGGCAAATTAAGAATTTTATTAATTAAATCCGAATAAATATGTCCTGATGGCATGTGGGAGATTATACAATCAAAATCTTTAAAATTTTCAATGAATTTTTTATTCTCAAAAATAAAAGGTAAAATAAAATTTCTGTTATAAATTTTTATTTCATTTTTTAAATATGTCCCTGATTTTACAATTTTATGCTTTCTTAAAATTGTATTAACCAAAAAATTTGGTCTTATAACTTCAATTTTATCAACTTTTTCTTTTAATCCAAGCGCAAAATCCTCAACAACAGAAGGTATTGACCTATCCGATGCAAGAGGATATAAATCGCTTATAATTAAAATTTTCATCTAAAGTTTTTCAAAATCACAAACCGTCGAATACTTTTCTTTCAAACAACCCAAAAGATTTAGACGATTGTTCTTAATTTTTTCATCTTTATCCATAACCAAAACTTTTTCAAAAAATTCGGAAGTAGGTTGTATTAATGATTTTAAAGACTTAATGTATTCTTCTAAATTATCAGAAGGCGTTTTGTGCGCTTTTATAGCATCATACAAGTTTCTTTCTTCATCTGAATTAAATAATGAAGAATCAACTTGCCCTGCTGGAGAATCCTTTAAAATCCTTAAAACACGATTTGCATTTTCTTTTATTTTTATAAAGTCCTCATCATTTTGATATTTCTTTAAAATATCAGCTTTCAAAATAAATCCGACTAAATCCGCTAAAGGATTTGTTTTTTCAAGAGAAGCAAAAATCTTCTGATCATAAACATCTTCATACATTACAACAAGTCTTTGCATGAAAAATTCTTTCAGCTCATCTTTAATTGTATCTTCAAGAGGAATAGAAAACTCATCAGACAACATTTTAAGAGAATAATCCATAATTTTATCAAGATTTATTTTTAAGTCCTTTTCAATTATTGTTCTTAAAATACCAATTGCCGCGCGTCTTGCACCCAAAGGATCATTTGAACCTGTAGGGCGTTTTTTCTTTTTATCTCCTTGAGTTGAAATAAATAAAGCACAAATTGTATCAATTTTATCAGCAACAGAAACAATCTGTCCTTCTATAGCCGAAGGCAATATCGAATTTGCAGCCAAAGGAAAATAATGTTCACAAATACCTTTTGCAACATTTTGCTTTTCACCGTCGCATATTGCATAATTTTCGCCGATAAAACCTTGAAGTTCCGTGAATTCAAATACAAGACTTGTAGAAAGATCACATTTAGCAAGCTTTGCGCAGCGCAAAATGTCTTCTTTTTCTTTTATATTTAATTCATCACATATTTTATTCGATAAATTAACCATTCTTTCTGCTTTATCAAACAAAGTTCCAAGACCTTTTTGGAAAGTCATGCCTTTTAATTTATCAAATTTATCAATTAATTTTGTTTTTGTATCTTCGTTGTAGAAAAATATACCATCTTCCAAACGAGCAGCAATAACTCTTTGATTACCTGCTTTTATATTAGAAAACTCGCTTCCTACATAATTTGCCATTGTAATAAATTTGTTTGAAAGTTTGCCTTCTTTTGTCCACAAAGGAAAATATCTTTGATGAGTTGACATAACAGTTGTGGTAACTATAGCCGGAATTTGCAGATATTTTTCATCAAACTCGCACATAACGGCAACAGGCCATTCTGTTATATATGTAACTTCTTCTAAAAGCTCCGGTATATCTTCAAAATTAACACTAAGATTAGCTTCAGCTGCGCATTTAGAAGCATTTTCAATTATTAGTTTTCTTCTTTCTTCTTGATTTACAATTACATTAGCTTGTTTCATTAATTCAACATAATTTTTGGGCTCATCAATTGCAACTTCTCTATTTGAAGAAAATCTGTGTCCTTGTGTTTTATTTGTTGCTTTTTTATCCATAATTGATAAATCAACAATTTCATTTCCTAAAAGAGCAACAACATTTTCAATCGGACGAGAAAACTTCTCATCAAAATCCTTCCAACGCATAAAATGCGAGCCTTGAAGTTTTAAAATCAAATTTTGAACATTATTTTTAAGAATATCAGAAGCAGAATTTCCTTTTATTTCAACTTTTGCCCATATATAATTATCTTTTTCATACAAAGCTGAAACATCTACACCGTTTTTCTTTGCAAAACCCAACGCTGCAGGGGTGTAATTTCCATTTTCGTCTTTTGCAATATTTAAAATCGGTCCTCTGACATCTTTTTCAATATTTTCCTGATTTATCATCAAAGAATCGACCAAAACCGCAAGACGCCTTGGCGTTGCATATACTTTTATATCTTCATAACCAAGAGCATTTTCTCTAAAAAGTTTTTCAAATGAGCTTTTTAGTTGACTTACAGCCGATGGAATAAATTTGTAGGGAAGCTCTTGAACCTGTATTTCCAATAAAAAATCTTTCTTCATAATTCAAATTGTAGTATAAAAAAACTCAAAACAAAACATAATATTTAAAAAATTTATTAAGAAAATGCAACAAATTATAAAAAATCACCTCATTTTTTTTGAAAAATATTTTTGTATGTGTCAAATTATAGTTAGGAAGTTATTGGTTTAGTTTAGAAACAAATGTTGGACGTAGATATCATCGAAATAAGTGACGAACAAGCGCATAACGCCAAGCTTTTAGCAAGTGCTTTATCGACTCCGCAAATAAGAAAAAGAGGCATGATAGACATGCTCGGTATTTCTTGTGCGGTTAGCTATCTACATGCCAGAAAATTCAGAATAGATACCAAAAGAAGCGTCTATAAAATACCTCTTTTATTTGAAGAATTCAAACTAAGCGACATCTATTACGGAAATTACAGAATAGATGTTATCACCCTATACAAAGAAAAAACAATTAAAATTCCAAAAATCCATGCAGATATGGATATTATGCCTCATTTTTACTTTGTTGTTCAAATAGGCTCAAAAATAAAAGAAGCAAAAATGATAGGCTTTCTTGACGCTAAAAATATACCCTCTTCATCACATGATTCAAAATTCTACTATCCGACACTTGATATGATTTTTGATATTAAAAAATTTGCAACTTTAACTAAACACTCCATTACAACCAAAACTCTTTTAGGCAAACACGTTGATTGCATGGGATTATTTTTAAAATTTATTGATAATGATTTATCTTCAGTATACAAAAGACAATTAATTCAACATCTTATGAATTGCGATGCTTGCAGGGCTCGTTTTATCGACACGATTGAATTTGAAAAGCTTGCAAATAACATACGCTTTTATCCAAACTTAATAAGAAAAAACGAAGCACAAACCGTTTCTGCTGTTTCTATCGGACACGAAAGACAAAACAATTTTGTTTCTTTTGAAGAAGGCTTAAACAACATCTCTCTTGAAGAGCCCTCTAAAACTGCTGTCCAACTAAAAGATTCAGAAGATTTTATAAATATTGAACAAAACGGTTATCAAAATGAACCAAACGACAATAAACCAAAAACAGTTCAAATGTTTGACTTAACCGATAAAAACGATAAGAACCAAATAAGCAAAAAAGTAATTGATGCTATATTTGATGAAATTCCAAAAGTCGAACTTCCGCCCATAAAAACAATTGTGAGTGCTAAAAATAAGCGTATGCTAATAATTACGGTTGTTATGCTTTTTATTTTAGGAAGTTTTGCGCTGATTTCAATTAAAGGCACATCCGATATAATTGAAGAAAACAAAGAGATGGCATCTTTTGAAGAACCTTTTGAAGATTATGACGGAACTTATGAAGAAAATTACAACTATCCGACAGGAAAAGCAAAATTAATTCCAAAGGAAAGAAGTATTGAAGAATTTTCAATCCAACAACCAACACAATCACAACCTGCTTATGCACCTACTATTACAAAAATAGCTTGGGAAGCACCCGAAAGTATAACCAAAAAGGATTCATACAAAAAATATCTTCAACTTGCAGGTAAAAATATAAAATTAAATCTGCAAAATGAACTCCTGCTTGTTAATGACGTTCCTATAAATAAAACAGTTAAAGCAGACATAGAAATTGCTTCCAATGGCGATGTTAATTCAATAAAAATAACAACCTCTTCAGGTTCTGAATTAATCGATATGGCAGTAAAAAAAGTTATAACCGATACAATCACATATATGAAACCGCCAAGCCACGGCATTATATCAAGATCAATTAATATAACCTTAGCCGTTGAAATGAATTAATACATTCTTTACTTGCAAAACACCGCTAAAAAAAGTATAATTCCAAATAATGAAAGCGGGGTAAAATGAAAGTAAATGAAAATTATAAAAAACTAGCCGAAAGCTATCTATTCTCAACAATTGCTAAAAAAGTAAGTGAATATTCTAAAAATAACCCCGACAAAAAAGTTATCCGACTTGGCATTGGTGATGTTACAAGACCCTTGTGCAAAAGCGTAGTTGAGGCACTGCAAAAAGCAACACTAGAAATGGGCACACCGGAAGGCTTTAGAGGCTACGGCCCCGAACAAGGATATGACTTTTTAAAAGAAAAAATTAAAAAATATTATGGAAAAAGAAATGTAGATTTGGAACTTGATGAAATTTTTATATCAGACGGAGCTAAATCTGACTTAGGAAATATTTTAGATATATTTTCAAAAGATAATACGGTGTTAATCCCCGACCCTGTATATCCTGTGTATGTTGATACAAATACAATGCAAGATAGAAAAATTGTATTCTTGGAAGCAAATCAGGATAATAATTTCCTTCCTATGCCAAAAGATGAATTAAAGGCAGATATCGTATATTTATGCTCTCCTAATAACCCGACAGGAGCAGTTTATAACAAAGAACAGCTTGAAAAATGGGTTAAATGGGCAAAAGACAATAACGCAATTATTTTATTTGATGCAGCTTACGAATGTTTTATTTCTGATGACAGTCTGCCAAGAAGCATCTTTGAAATAGAAGGAGCTGAAACTTGCGCTATTGAATTTTGTTCATTATCTAAAACGGCAGGTTTTACGGGTACTCGTTGCGGATACACCATTGTTAGAAACAATTTAATTTTTGACAATATGAACCTTAATAAAATGTGGCTTCGCCGCCAAACAACAAAATTCAACGGCGTTCCTTATATCATCCAAAGAGGCGCTGAAGCAGTATTCGATGAACAAGGTCAAAAAGAAATACATGAAAACATAAACTACTATAAAGAAAATGCAAAAATTATAGCAGAAACCCTTAAAAAACATAATATTTGGTTTACGGGCGGAATTCATTCGCCTTATATATGGTTAAAATGTCCAAAAAATATGACAAGCTGGGAATTTTTCGATTTTCTTCTTGAAAAAGCAGCAATAGTAGGAACCCCCGGAGCCGGTTTTGGCAAAAACGGCGAAGGATTTTTCAGATTGACTTCTTTTAATACAAACGAAAATACAAAAGAAGCAATGGAGCGTTTAGATAAAATTTTATAAAAGTATTTGCAAATATTTTTTGTTTATACTTAAATAAATATACATGAAAATTGAATATGTTGCGGAAGTAACTCAATTGGTAGAGTACCTGCCTTCCAAGCAGGATGTTGCGAGTTCGAGCCTCGTCTTCCGCTCCATATAAATAAAAACATATAGAATAATGGGTCAAATTAAAAGCAAATCATAAAAAAGCTTTTTATTTTTTTCAAAAAAATATTAAGAAATGTAAAAAATAAAAATATAATACATTTTCACAAGCAATTATTATTATTTTCAGTATTTTTATAAACATCAAAAGTAAAATATAGGAGCCGTCATATGAACATAGATAAAATCTCATCTGTAAATGCAGTTCAATTTCAATCCAAAAAAAAGAAAGTTTCTAACCCTATCACAGATACCAGAAGTCAAGTTGACACAGTATCATTTAGCAACAAACAAAGAAAAAACAAACTTCTTGCATACATAACATCAGGCTTAATTGCTCTTACATCAATATTGAGCCCTGCCAAAACAAGCGCTGCAACTTTTGATAAAAGCATTAAAGACTATTCTAATTTAAATGCTGCTGCAATAACAGAAATTGCAGACGATAACAACTACCAATTAGCTCAAACATTGGATGAACCTTCTATAACATTTGACCTAACAGGCAACTGGGAACCTGTTACTTATAAACCAATTACATCATTAGCATATTTTACAAAAGATATTGAAACAGGAAATGATTTTGCTAAAATTGATGACATATTAACTAATCTATATCCAAATTTACCTAATGATGATTATCATAAAAATTTAGGAGCTTTAGCTCTAATTAAAGCTAACCCTTGGATGCTTGAAAAAGTTACAGATGGACAAGTAGATTTCACTCAAGGTGATGTATCAAACGTTGACCCTGAATTGATTAGAGCAACAGACTACACAACAGAAGGTGAAAAAACTATGATTCTTGTACCGGAATTTACCGCAGTACAAGAAACAATTGATAACGCCAAATCCACAATGATGTATAGCACAGTTTTAAGACCAAATACAAACATATTAACATTAAGCGAACAAGAACTTGCGGCACTTCCAAGCGGCGAAGCAAAAATTAAAATGGTCAAAGATAAACTTGCTCAAATATACAACATAGACACAATGGAATCATACGCAGGAGATAGCATCTGGCATGCAATCAGCTTAAAAAAAGAAAATGAAGATATCTTCAAATATTCAAGCGAAGCAAACAATGATGAAGCGCTCCTATCATATATTAAATACTATGGTGATTTGAATTTAACTTGTCCTAATGTACCAATAAGTATAGTTGCTTCCGATTCTAAAGATTTCGTCTTCTTTAATGCTGATAATTTCTTAAAATCAGAAAGAGAAGAAGCTCCTGTAATAAGCTATATTTCTTCAGATAGAACAGTTGCAAATCTGGCAGATTTAAACGGAGCATTAACTACTCCTCTTGATATTTTGGATTTGTATGGATTAACAGATGATATAAGCTTAAAAGAAGCATATATGCAAAATCCCGCAAAAAATGCAGGTCTTCTAACTTCGGCTTATAGACAAATTATAGATAACGATAACCAGCTGCTTTCAATTTATGGTAACAGAATAATAACAGAATCAGATTTATATACTCCTATTGGTTTAAGTTTATCTAACCCTGAAAACGCAAAAATAAATCTGCAGCCTTTGGCTTATGCTCATGCTGAATATATTCCTGATTACAATTTAATATGTAATACACCAACAGCAGATCCAAATAATACTCCAACTGCTACTCCAACTCCAACAGCAACTCCTAGCGCTACTCCAAGCCCAAGTGCTGAACCAACAGCCACCCCAACTCCTAGCGCTACTCCAACAGCTACTCCAAAACCGACGGCTACTCCAAAACCAACAGCTACACCAAAGCCAACAGCTACACCAAAACCAACAGCTACTCCAAAACCGACGGCTACTCCAAAACCGACGGCTACTCCAAAGCCAACAGCTACACCAACGGCTACTCCAAAACCGACGGCTACTCCAAAGCCAACTCCAACTCCAACTCTACCTCCTGTAAATCCTACAGATGAACCGATAGTAACCGCAGAGCCAACTAAAACTCCTCCGGCTCCAACTAAAGAACCAACACCGGTTCCAACTAAGGAACCTACTCCGGCTCCAACTAAGGAACCTACTCCGGCTCCAACTAAAGAACCAACACCGGTTCCAACTAAGGAACCTACTCCGGCTCCAACTCAAAAGCCAACTCCGGCTCCAACTAAAGAGCCAACTCCGGTTCCAACTAAAGAGCCAACTCCGGTTCCAACTCAAGAGCCAACATCAGATCCAACTCAAGAACCGACACCGGCTCCAACATACTGTCCTCCAATCACAACAGGCGATCCTGGTGATAGCGGCGACAATAATACCGGAGATGATGGTGCAGAATTCGGCGACTAAATAATAAAATAATCATAAAATAAAAAGCAGGTAAAATACCTGCTTTTTATTTATTTTTCACAGCACTTAAACGCAAATGTTTCTATATATTTAGAGGGAATATTAATCCATTTATATTCTTTAACATAATCTTCATTTCTACAAGTAACAATTGCATCTTTTAGAGTAATAATTCCATCATAGCATTTGTTTTCATGGAATTTACTGTCGCACATATGCAACTGCCCTTCAATTCTTTTGTTTCTTAAAAAACAAAGCAAAATATCAGATTCTGTATGCTTTGATAATTCATAAATAGCATCATACGTTTTGCACATAAAAACCTCCAAAATTAAATAATCAGGTTTTCATGTTATACGCATTTTATTAAAAAATAATCAGCCCTATATAAAGCCTAATGAGCAATTCTAATTAAAGAAAGATTTTGAGCAGCTTTAATATATTCATCAATTTCGATATCATCATTTAATTCTGATACTGAAACCAAAATCCTTTCACTATCTAATTTTAGACCAGCCAAAATATTTTTTTCTTTCATAAATGCTAAAAATTTATCGCTGCACCCTACATTAACTGTAAATTCATCAAAAAATTCTTTATTTTCAACTTCAAAGCCAAGCTCTGCAAGTTTTTTTGCTAAATTATGCGCATTATTATAAGAAGCATTTGCAACTTTTAATAATCCATCTTTACCTAATTTTCTTGCATACAAATTTGCCATAAAAGCAACAAGAGCCTGATTAGAACATATATTTGAAGTTGCTTTTTCACGTCTTATGTGTTGTTCTCTTGCTTGCAAAGTAAGACAATACGCAACTTTTCCGTTTTTATCCACTGTCTTACCTGAAATTCTACCGGGTAATTGACGCTTATACTCATCTTTACATGCAATAAAACCGGCGTAAGCTCCGCCGAAATTTAAACCAATACCAAAAGATTGAACATCTCCTACTGTAATATCAGCTTTTGGCGGTTCATATAAAACGCAAGACATTAAATCAACACAAGCTATAATTAATTCTTGAGCGTTTTTTTGAGGCATATCAGATAATTCACCAAACTTATTTGGAGTTTGATATAATTTAGCGCAAAGCTCAGCTTCATCAGTATCATCCCCCACAATAAGCTCTATATCATTTGCCCATAAATATGTTTTAATTACTTCCATATAATTAGGATTAATTTTATCCGAAACAAAAGCTTTTCTTTTTTTGGTTAATCTTGAGGCCATTAAAATAGCCTCAGCACAAGCTGTTGCTCCATCATAGACAGAAGCATTTGAGACATCTTGATTAACAAGACTGCATATAACAGATTGAAATTCATACATAACCCTCAGCGAGCCCTGCGAAATTTCAGCCTGATAAGGAGTATAACAAGATAGAAATTCAAATCTCGAAGCTACATCAGCAATAACCGAAGGAACAAATCTTTTTTTAGCACCGCCGCCTAAGAAACAAAGATAATCTGAATTGTTCATCTTTGCAATTTTTTTAAGATTTTTCTGAGCACTTATTTCATCAGAACCTTCAGATAAATCAAGCGAGGTCATTCTTGCTTCATTTGGAATAGAGGCATATAGCTCATCAATCGATTTAACGCCGATTATATCAAGCATTTGCGCTCTATCATCATCAGTTAATGCTTCATTATTATACATTTTTACCTTCTTTATTGAACTTCGTCTTTATAATCGTCATATTCCATTAAGCTTGCAGCATCTTCTTGATAATTAGAAGGCTTAACTTTTACAAGCCAAGCGGAATAAGGATCTTCGTTAATTAATTCAGGAGAATTAATTAATTGCTCATTAACTTCTAAAATTTCACCTGCTACAGGCATATAAATTTCACTTGCGGCTTTTACTGATTCGATTGTTGCAAATACTTCATCTTTGGAAAAACTCGAAGCAGCCTCGGGAAGTTCAATAAAAACAACATCCCCTAATTGTTCCACTGCCCAATCAGTTAAACCGACAAGTACTTCGCCATTTTCTTCAAGTACCCATTCATGAGTTTTAGAGCATAAAATCCCTTCTGGTATATTCATCTATTCTTATCTCCTATTTTTCATAATTCTTTTTTACAAAAGGTTTTTTGGTTAATTTTGCATTACATAATTTATTTCTTACCATAATTTGTATAATCATGCCAAGACTTTCTTGAGGATTGTTAAGTCTTGTTACCAAATCGGAAGGCAGATTTTCAAATTCTATCATGCAAAAACCTATATTTTTTCCTAATGTCGGACTTGGCGCACCGGATGTAACATATCCAGCCTTAATTCCTTCAACAAAAACTTCATACCCGTTTCTTGCAATTTGCCTATCTTCCATAATAAAAGCAAAAAGCTTTCTTCTTAAAGGCTCTTGCTTTAACTTTTGAGCCATAATAAGTTTTTTTCCGTTATATTCTTCTTTTTTATCCTTTGGAATAAAAAAGCCTAAAGAAGATTCAAGGGGTGTTGTTTTTTCATTTAATTCATGTCCATACAAAGGTAAACCCGCTTCAAGCCTCAAAGTATCCCTTGCACCCAAACCAACGGGGACAACACCGTATTCACTTTTATAAGATAAAATCTTATTCCAAAGTTTAGCGGCATATTTGTTTTCAAAAACTATCTCAAAGCCATCTTCTCCTGTGTAACCCGTTCTTGTAAGTAAAACAGGTACATCATCAAGTTCTGTTTTTTTAATTGTAAAAAACTTTGGCTTTTCATCTAATTTTACATTCAATTTATCAATTATATATTTTGCATTTGGCCCTTGAAGAGCAAGCATTGAAAAATCATCACTTTTATTTATGACTTCAACATCAAATTTTTTCGCTTCTTCAATCATAAAAGGTATATCAACCTCTATTCTTGAAGCATTAATTACAATAAAATAATCAGCGTCTATTTCAAGATTTTTAACATTATATATAATTAAATCATCGATTAAACCCCCGTCTTTATTTGGAAGTTGACAATATACGGCACAGCCCTCGTTTAAAGTTGAAATATCTTGCGGCACAATACTTTGCAAAAATTCAAGACTCTCTATACCTTTTATATAAACTTCTCCCATATGCGAAACATCAAAAAGCCCTGCAAATTCTCTTGTTGCATTATGTTCTTTTATAATTCCTTCATATTGAACAGGCATATTCCAACCGCCAAAAGGCACCATTTTAGCCCCTAATTTAATATGTTCATCATATAAAGATGTCTTTTTTTCTTCTCCAACGACTTCCATTTTATCCCCTTATCTTACATATATTCTAGGTAAACGCATCTTCAATCTGCAAGTTAATTCGTAATTAATTGTATCCAATTTTTGCGCCCACGTATCTATTGTGTCTTTTTTATTATTTTCACCCAAAAGTTCTATTATATCACCTTTGGCGCAATCAACTCCGCTTACATCAAACATCATTTGATCCATTGTAATGCGGCCAATTTGAGAAATTTCTTTTCCATTTAAATATGCGGTTATTTGCCCTGACAATTTTCTTGCAACTCCATCAGCATAACCCAAAGGTATGGTTGCAACTTTTTTATCTTCATCTGCAATATAAATATGCCCATAGCTTATGCCATCGCCCTTTTTTAAGGTGTGAATATTTGTAATTCTTGCTTTTAAACCCATAACAGGGAGCATTGATTTTATTTTTTCGTTTTCTTTTGAATTAGCTGAATAAGGGCTTAAACCCCACATAATTATACCCATTCTAACCATATCATAAGAATATTCTGGATAAGAAAAAATAGCGGGAGAATTAAGGCAATGCACCTTTATACCTGATTGTTCAAATTCCTTTTTAAAAGGCTCGATTATGTTTTTAAAACAATTTATTTGTCTTTCAAAAAGCTCTTTATTTTCAACATCTGCAAAATGAGTAAAAATTCCTTTTAATTCAATAAAATCTGAGCTCAGTACTTTTTTTATAAAATCATTTGCATACTCTTTTCCAAGCCCTATTCGATTCATTCCGGTATCAAGTTTAATATGAACCTTCAATTTTTTATTTAAACGTTTATATAATTGATTAGCAACATCTAAATGTTCATCGTTGAAAATAGAAACCGAAATATCATACTTAATAGCATTTTCTAATGCCCACAAAGGACTGGCGCCAAGCACCAATATAGGAGCTTCAATTTTATTTTCCCTAAGTTCAATACCCTCATCTACGCTTGCAACGCCAAATTCGCTAACACCGCATGCTAATAACACAGGTGCACACATCAAAGACCCATGACCATATCCATCGGCTTTAATAACTGCAAAAATATCAGGTTGGTTGTTTTTTTTCGGACAATGAGCCAATAAATATTTCTTTATTTCAAGCACGTTATGTTCTAAATTTGCAAGATTAATTTCAACCCACGCATCTCGATTTTTATTAACGTATGTTCCGCGAAAATTCTGCACAGCCTTTTACCCTTTATTTTGCAATAAATATAATTCGTATGTATTTTCCATTAAACAAGCAATCGTCATAGGCCCGACTCCGCCCGGAACAGGAGTTATATAACTTGCTATATCTTTAACTTTTTCAAAATCAACATCACCAATTAATCTGCCGTCTAATTGTCTTGAAATTCCGACATCAATAACAACAGCACCCTTTTTTACCATATCAGCTTTAATTAATTTGGGATGACCCGTTGCACTTACTATAATATCTGCTTTTTTAGTGTGTTCTTTTAAATTTTTAGTTTTGGAATGCGCTAATGTAACAGTTGCATTTTCATTTGTTAAAAGAGCTGCGACAGGTTTTCCTACAATATTGGAACGCCCGATAACCACAACATTTTTACCTTCAAGCTTAATTTTATAAGCTTTTAAAAGTTTTACTATGCCTTTTGGAGTACAGCATACTGCATAAGGATTTAATCCTGCATACAATTTTCCGACATTAACCGGATGAAAGCCGTCTACATCTTTTTTGGGACTAATAACTTCCAAAATCTCCCTTTCGCAAAGGTGCGAATACAAAGGCAATTGGACTAAGATTCCATTTATTTCAGGGTTTTCATTTAATTCATGAATTAAACTTATTAATTTTCCTTGAGTAATCGACTTATCAAACCTATAGACGCAAGACTTCAGCCCTAAAGCAATTGAGTGTTTTTCTTTGGATGCAACATATACCTTGCTTGAATAATCATCATTAGCTAAAATCACTGCTAATCCGGGTTTTTTATCCAATTTATCAATTTTTAATTTTAAGTCCTCTAAAAGCGAGAAAGCAACCTTTTTTCCGTCAATTATCAATACTTTTCCCCTAATTTTCATCAATTTGCGGTAAATTCATTCTGGAATATACATTTTCAAGTACTTCCGTTATTTTATTATGGTCTGTTTCATTAAAGTTATCAAGATACTTTTCGACACATGCGATAATATCCAATTCCAGACTTTTTGCTATTTCATTAATTTCTTTTAATTTTTCTTTTTCAACTTTATTTACTATAACGCCAAGCTGTCCATCAGTTGCATATTTTCTTGATGATTCCGCTATTTTTGAAGCCAACGACAAAGAAGTTTTTGAACATAAAGAAACAATAACTGTTTCATCAATCGGATAATCAACAAGTAAATTTAAATATTTTAAATCATATTCACAATCAAAAATAACGAAATCGTATCTTTCAATTAATTTTATAAGACTATCACGCATTAATCTTGTCGAAGGACAAATGCAATCTTTTGGAGTAACAAACCAAGATGCTATTAAATCAACATTTTCATCAAGATTTACAATTATATCTTCAAGCGCCCATTCAATAAATTCTTGTTTGCTCATTCCTTCGGGAATCCCTGTTTTATATTCATGTTTTCCCGATTTTATACCGTATATTGTGTTTCTTGTTTTAATTCCGAAACTGTCTGATAATTCCAATGTTAAATCATTATCAACAAGTAGAATTGAAGAGTCTTTAAATTTTTTCTTTAATAATCTGCAAAAAGCCTTAACAAATGTGGTTTTACCGCTTCCCGATTTTCCGATTACCGCTATTGTTGATGTCATAAAACTCCTTTTTAATATTCAAAACTTATTTTACAACAAAAACAAAGCTTAAGTTATATTTATTGCAATAAATAAATAGTCCTAAAAATACGTATATTTGAATTATTGTTTTTAATTACTCTAAAAAGTAAAATAAGAATGTAAATAAATAGGTAATATTATGTATCACAATCAAGTTTTAACAATGATTTTAGCCGGAGGGCAAGGAAAGCGCCTCTATCCTTTAACAAAAGACCGTGCAAAACCGGCAGTTCCTTTTGGCGGAAGATACAGAATTATTGATTTTGTTTTGAATAACTTTGTAAATTCAGGTTTTTATAAAATAAAAGTTTTAACACAATACAAATCCGACTCGCTAAACAAGCATATTTCAAGAGGTTGGAATTTGTGTCCTTCAATTGACCAATATGTTGATCTTGTACCTGCACAAATGAGAACCGATGGCAACTGGTACAAAGGAACAGCAGATGCCATATATCAAAATAAAAACCAAATAACAGACGAAAATTTTAGCCATGTTTGCATTTTTGGCGGTGATCACATCTATAAAATGGATGTTCGTCAAATGCTAAATTACCATATAGAAAAAAATGCGGATTTAACAATATCTGCTATAGCTATTCCGATTGAACTTGCAAGCGAATACGGAATTATCGAGGTCGATGACGATTGGAGATTACAGAATTTTATAGAAAAACCGAAAACAACTCCCAAGCACATCCCAAATGATCCAACAAAATGTCTTGCTTCAATGGGCAATTATATTTTTAAACCTCAAAAGCTAATTGAAGAACTTGAATATGATGCAATCGATGAAGAATCAAGCCATGATTTCGGCAAAAATATTATTCCAAATATGCTAAAAAACGGTTCGAGAGTTTATATTTATAATTTCAGTTCAAATACATTCCAAGGTATGCTTCCAGCCGAACAAGGCTACTGGCGAGATGTCGGAAATGTAGATAGCTACTTCATGGCAAATATGGACCTGCTTAATTATTCTCCGGAATTAAACTTATATTCCGAACAATGGCCCCTAAGAACGTACAACTACAATTTTCCGCCTGCAAAATTCATCTGGGATGAAGATGAAAGAGTCGGCGTAGCAAAAAATTCGCTTGTATCAGAAGGATGTATAATCTCAGGCGGAACTATTTCAGGCTGTGTATTATCTCCAAAAGTCAGAATTAACAGCTATTCAAGCGTTGTGGATTCAATTTTAATGGAAAACGTTACGATAGGCAGACACTCTCAAATCAATCGTGCAATCATTGATAAAAACGTTGATATACCACCATATACAGAAATCGGCTACAACAAAGAAGAAGACATTAAAAGAGGCTTCTACGTTTCTCAAGGCGGCATAACGGTTGTTCCAAAAGGTGCAATAGTAGACTAAACAAGCTCAATATCATCTTTTATATCAAAGAATATTTTTGCACTTTTTTTAAATTCATCAGGATTTTTAGAAACATAAAATTTAATTTCGCCTTTATTATCCGCAATTATAGCTGTATTTTCTTTCACAATTTGCGCTAAACAACCGGCGGGATTAAAATATTCAACATTAGAATTAATTTTTTTAAATATATCAATTAAATAAGGGTAGTGCGTGCAGCCTAAAACAACTTTTTTAGCACCTGATTTTTTAACTATATCCATTTTAGCTTTTATTAAATTAAAAGATTTTTCATCATCATATAATCTATTTTCAACAATTTCGACAAAACCCGTGCAATCAATGCCTAAGACATTAATTTTAGGATTATATTTTTTAATTTCAATTTCATATTTTTTTGAATTAATAGTTGCACGAGTAGCTAAAATCGCAATCGTATCATTGTCTTTCAGGTTTTCGGATGCTTTTTTTGCAACTGTTTGTATTAAAGGAAAAATCTTTAAATTATTTTTAAATTCTTCGCTTAATCTGTCGTAAACAACGGCAGAGGTTGTATTACAGGCAAAAACAACATTTTTTACATTTTTTTCAATAAAAAAATTCAAAATATTTTTTGTATATGAATATATTTCATCGGGCGTTTTTGTACCATAAGGCATATTTTTTGTATCACCGAAATAAAGAAATCTACCTTCAGGCATAACTTTTATAAGTTCGGATAAAACGCTCAAACCCCCAACACCGCTATCCAATACACCTATATATTCTTCAGCCATTTTATTTTAAATACTCCAATATACCCTTTGCAATTGAATCTGCAATTTGTTCTTGTCTTTCTTTTGTAAGCAGCTTTGATCTTTCTTCAAGATTTGAAATAAATCCCATTTCAATCAAAACACTAGGTGCTTCTGTATGATTTATAACATAAAAACAAGATTTAATCACGCCTCTATCTTTTGTATCCCATTTTTTAAGATTTTTCTCACTTGCAAAAACAGAGTGAATTTTTTGGGCAAGCTCATAACTATCATCTTTGTAATAATGTGTTTCAACCCCGAAAGAATCTTCTTTTACGGTTGAATTAGTGTGAATACTTACATATATATCAGGATTTAGCTCATTTGAATAATTAACCCTATCTTCAAGAGTCATTGTTGCATCTTTTGTTCTTGTCATATAGACAAATATATCTTTTTTTTCTAATCTTTCCTTAACAAGCTTTGCAACAGCAAGATTTAAAGTTTTTTCATAATATCCGCCGCCTATTGCACCGCTGTCTGCACCGCCATGCCCTGGGTCTATTACAACTTTTTTCATTGAACTTATAGTGGCTGTTTCTTTTTTCTTTTTCGGTTTTTCTACTTTTGGCTTTTCTTCATCCTTTGGAATATAAACAACATTGATATTTCCTGATTTGTATTCTTCTTCAATTTCTTTATCAGTATTTTTTGAAGCTATAACCACCTCATTTTTATCAACAGGAGCAGATACCGGTTTATCTTTAAAACACAATTTAATTGATTTAGAATTACTTTCAACATTTGCATAGGCAAAGTTTAAATCTTTCATAGGAATTATAAATCGAGTTTTATCCTGTGAAATTTTAAGAGCCTGAACTTTAATATTGCTTGTCTTTAGCATTTGTTCAAAAAGCAAAGTATTATAATCACCTAAATTATTAACATCTAAATAAAAATTATCATTCAATTCAAACACATCATAAGTAACAGCTTGATTAAACACCAAATCAAATATGCTATATCCGTTTGAATTTTTAGTCATTTTATAAGAATTAACTTTTGCTGTATTAGTTGAAAAAATAGTATTAATTACATAAGTCCTGTGTGAGATAAACAAGCTCTGTCCATCGGGAGATACAACAAAACGAAAATCACGAACATTATCTGCTTCAACAGTCAATTTAACTTTTTTTTCAGTTAATTTGCTTATAGTTAAAGAACCTTTTATTTTATTTGAGCTTGGGATGTTATATGTCTTATTTTCAAGCTTAGAAGCTAATGCTGCACTATCTAAAACAACCTGCGCAACAGTGTTTTCAGGATTATAAGAAGCCCTTTGCATTGAAATTTGCCCCAGACCTCTTAAAATTAAACCGTCTGAATTTTGACTTACCTGACTTAAATAATATTTTGTTTTTAATCTGGGATTAATTTCAATAATATCATTTGAAGTATTATAAGCTAAAGTTGCAGAAGTATTTTGCAGCAAGGATGATTTATTTGAATCACCTGTTGGCGTGTAAAACTTATATTGAATAGCGTTATCAATAATTGAAGAATTATATTTAACAACTATATCTGTCCCATTGGTGTAAGTTTTAAATTTGGATAAATCGGATTGCTTAGATAACGTAAAAACGATCCTGACTACATTTGGATTAACAGAAAACTGACTTAGCGCAATATTTTGTATGATTGAATTTTGAAGCTTATAGTTTCTGCTTGCTCCGATTAAAGTTGCATTCGGAACATCTATAACATAACGATAAGGAGAGCTTATCGTAAAAGTAGTTATATTATTTATCAAATTAATTGAACTGTTTGAATTGGGAACAGGCGCATAAACAGCACTTTGCGCACCTTTAAAATTGCCTGTGCTTCTTATATAAATCAATCTATCCGAATTATCAATGATTAAGTCTTTTATCTTTAAACCTTCAGCACAAAAAGCGCTGCAAAGTACACTTTGCACCGCCAGCATAAATAGAAATACTATGATTGCTGTCAGTTTATTTAATTTCAATGGTTTTCCTTTATTTTCTAATTTTAACATTAACTTTTTAATATTAACTAATACGGATTGTTGAATTTTTATTCCAATTAATATAGTATTTACTTATGGATTTGAAGAAAAATATCGGAGCTTATTTGTTTTTACTGCCGGCTTTTGTTGTGCTTTTAGTATTTTTCTTTATTCCTTTTTTTCAAACTATTTGGCTTAGTTTTTTTGATTATTCAAAAGACATTTATTCACCGAATTTCGTTTTTTTACATAATTATTTTGAACTTATAAAATCACCTCTGTTTTTAAAAACAATAATAAACACTTTTTATTTTTTAATTTTATGTGTACCTTTTTTGGTTATTTTTCCATTATTTTTGGCAATTTTAATCAATCAAAACATAAGGTGCAAAAATATATATAAAATTATAATTTATCTTCCGGTTATAATTTCAATTGTTGTTGTTGCTATAGCCTTTAAATGGCTATATGCACCAAGCGGACTTTTAAACTTTTTTATTGAAAAAATCGGTCTTAACCCGATTGGCTGGTTATCTGATCCTAATGTTGCAATGATTTCGGTTGCAATAGTTACAATTTTTAAAGGGGTCGGATATTATATGATGATTTATTTAAGCGCATTAATGGGTGTACCGAAAGAGCTCTATGAAGCAGCAGAAGTAGATGGCGCCACAGGCTTTAAAAAACACATGTTAGTTACAATCCCTCACATTATGCCAATGATAGCTCTTGTTAGTACAATAAGCTCAATTTCTGCTCTAAAGGTTTTTGTTGAAATATATGTTATGACAAAAGGCGGCCCTTTAGATTCAACAAAAACAATAGTCTATTATATCTATGAAAAAGCTTTTGAAAATTTGGATTTAGGTCTTGCAAGCGCAGGAGCGGTTATATTGCTTTTCATTGTTATGGGATTTTCGATTTTGAATATATTTGTTTTTGAAAAGGATAAATATAAAGTATGAAAATAAAAATAAAAAACATTTTTACTCATATAATATTAATTTTTATTTGTATACTTTCTCTAATACCTTTCTTGTGGCTTTTATCAACAGCCCTTAAAGGAAGAAGCGAAAATATCTTTGCATATCCTCCAATTTTTATACCCAAGGATTTTACACTTGAAAATTTTAAAGAAGTTTTAAGGCTTGTTCCTATAATAAGATATGTTATAAACAGTTTTATAGTGGCAGCTTCAACCGTTGTATTAAATGTAATACTTTCAGCTCTTGCTGCTTATCCTTTAGCAAGAATGGAATTCAAAGGAAAAAAAATTGCCTTCTTTGCAATTTTAGCAACCATAATGGTACCTTTTCAAACTATAATGCTGCCTGTTTATATAATCACTCTTAAATTGCACCTGATTGACAGTTATTCAACATTTTCAGGTTATCTTGGAATGATTATGCCTTTTGCAGTTAACGCATTTGGAATTTTTCTTTTAAGACAAGCTTTCCTTACAATACCGAAAGAAATAGAAGAAAGCGCAGTTATAGACGGCTGCAATTCTTTTCAAATATTTTTTAAATTACTGCTTCCTATGATAAAACCATCCGTTGCGCTGCTTGCAATATTCACATTCATAGGCTCTTGGGGTGAATTTTTATGGCCGAGCATTGTGCTTACAAATGAAAAATTATTCACTCTGCCTGTCGGAATAAACAACCTTTCAAGCGCATTTAGCGCAGACTACAGACTTGTTGCCGCAGGCTCAATAGTAAGTATTATTCCTATTATCATATTTTTCCTTGCGCTTCAAAAATATTTTATATCAGGCTCAACCGAAGGAGCAGTAAAAGGCTAATTATAGCCGAAATTTTTAATCGCATTTTTATCTTTAAGCCAATTTTTTTGAACTTTTACAAATAATTCAAGATATACTTTTTTATCTAATATTTTTTCAAGTTCAAGACGGGCATGTTTACCTATATTTTTCAACATTGAACCGTTTTTGCCGATTAAAATTCCTTTTTGGCTTTCATTATTAACAATTATTTTAGCTGAAATTTTATCAATTTTTTCTTCTTCTCTGTAACTATCCACTAAAACAGCGACACTATGGGGGACTTCATCTTTTGTATTTAAAATTATTTTTTCTCTGATAATTTCCGCCGCAATTTCTCTCATATTAGAATCGCATATCGTATCTTCGTCATAAAATTTTTCACCTAAAGGAAGATATTCTTTTATTTTTTTAATTAAATCATCGACATTTCTGCCTGTTTTAGCGCTGATTTTAATCGAATCTACATTTTCATTAAACATTTTTTTATAAGAAAAAAGATTTAATTCACGTTTATTTAAATCCTTTATTAAATCAACCTTATTTAAAACTAATAAAACAGGGGGTTTTGTTTGCTTTAAATAATTTTCATAAATCCAATTATCACCAAGTCCGCAAGGTTCAGTCGCATCAACTAAAAACAAAATTAAATCCGCATCATCTATGGCGCTTCTTGATTGCTCGGATAAATATTTTCCAAGTTCATTTAAAGGTTTATGAACTCCCGGAGTATCTATTAAAATAATTTGAGAATTATTGTCTGTGTATATCCCTTTAAGATTTTTTCTTGTTGTTTGCCTTAAAGGAGTAGCTATTGCTACCTTTTGACCTAAAATTTTATTTAAAAGTGTTGATTTACCGACATTTGGCCTTGCTACAAGGACTACAATACCGGATTTAAAATCCTTTTTATCATCTTTTTTAACTATTTTTTCCATTAGCCAATATACTTCTTTTGCAATAATACATATTTATACTATAATATTAATAATTATAAATTAAAAATAAAAGGATAGTTAAAATTGAACAGAGTTTTATTTAAAACAATTGCTATAACACTTGTAATGTTTATGGTTTCAACTGTTACTCAAGCACTTGAAGCTGAATATAAAAATTCTCTAAATAAAATTGAACTAACAAAAACAAACGAAAGTTCATACAACGTAAATTTATATACATCAAAGAAATTTACTGAACCTGTTAAAGTAATTAAAAAAAGCGATTTAAGCTACTATATTCTGCTTCCGGAAACAAAAAACTCGACATCAACTAGCGCATATAATTCAGAAGATATTAGAAATATTAACACAAAATCCTACCAATATGCAGGAGCAGATGTTAATAACGGCTATACAAAAATCGATATTAATACAACAAAACCGATTAATTTTAATTTAGTATTAAAAGACAGCACTAAATCAGCTAATACAAATTCACAAATTGCTTCAAATAATACAAAAACCTCAACAAAAACCGATACAAATAACAGCGCAAAAGTTCAAAAAAAAAATTTGGATTTTCAAAAAAGTACAGAAAAACCAATAGTTTCAGCTAAAGCTGCAGCCAAAACAGCAGTCAATAAAACTATCCAAAAAACAACAAAAAAGGATACAGTAAAACCAAAACAAAAAACAACAACTCCGATAAAAACAAATAGAACAATTCAACAGCCCCAAAAAAATGAAGTAAAAACTAAAACTGTTCAGCAGCCCCAAAAAAACAAAATAAAAACTGTTGAAAATAATTCAAATAAAATCGAACAACCAAAAGCAAAACCTGTTGTTGAGGTTGATAAACCGATTGAACAAGAAACTATTCAGAACGAAATAGTTCAATCAACTGATGATAATATTGAGCCACAAAACCAACAATTAAAAGAAACAGAAGATATTACACCAGAAGAAGACGAAGAAATTGTTGAACCTGAAAAAGATTTCTATGACTATTTCTTAATTGCAAAAAACAAATTAAGCTCAATTAAGCAAAAATTAATTACAACAAAACAAAAAATATCATATAAATTAAGTGATTACGGCTTAAATATACGCGATATTATCCTTATGTTATTAGCAGGAATAGCAAGTTTTACTTTTATGCTTGTTGTTCTAACAAGAAAAACTCCTCAAGCAAGACTTAAAAATAAAGCGGATTTGTTTGATAAAAACGATAAACCGAAATTAACACCCAAAAAACAAGAAGAAATAAAACCGCAACCAAACAACGGTCAATACTTTATTTTTGATAAAAACATCAGACAAACAGGATTCTGCGATCCTGCAACATCAGCCATAAAGAAAAATTATGAACTTTCAAGCTATGAACCTGATTTAAAAAATAATTACAAAAGAGCAGATGTTGAACCATACGGAAACATAAAAGGAGCAACAAAAACAGAAAGCGAATATGATATAATTCAAAAAATACTAAAAGAAGATAGCTTCATCGAAATCGCACCTGATGAAATCGAAAAACCACAGAAAAAAGAAACTAAAACTGCAGTTACTTCTCCTATCGTTAAAGAAGAATTAAAACCACAGCTTCAAAAGGAAGAACAAGTTAAAGAACCTACGGTTCTATCAAGTGTCGAAATAGCTCCCGAAAGAGGTTTTATGTGTGTTTCATACAATGATAATATAAGCCTTATGGGATATATTTTTGATGATGTTTTTGCCCTGCATAATTTTAAAGCGCCAAAACTTGAAAACTACGACATAAAATTCAGATTAACCGAAAAAGATTCTAAAACCGCAACTTTTATGGTCAAGGTAGATAAAACAAAAGTAGTTGTTAAAGTTACAAAATCATATATGCAGCAGGAAGTTGTAATGTAAAATGAAAGATTTGCGCCCCGATTTTATCAAAAAGAAAAAGAAAAAACCGAAATACAAAGATTTAAACACAAAAAATTGGGGTATTGATTTCAACAAAAATGAATATCAAGAAATCATTCTATCTAATTCAAATCATCCTGAGATAATTAAATAGATTATTTTTGTTCACCGCTCATCTGCTGCAAACTATCATTAGATTTCATTTCTTGAAGTCTTTGTTGGCCGTTCATTACAACCTGATATAATCTGTTTAAATCCTGTTCAAGATTATTTAAAAGCGCTTGAGCATATTCTTGGGATTCTTCTTTCATTCTTATTGAATCGTTTTTAGCATTTAATCTTAATTCTTGAGCTTCATTAAAAGCAGCCATTTTAATCTGCTGACATTCTTCAAACACAGTTTGTCTGAATTTTTCAGCATGTTCTTCCATCGCTTTATTTAAGCTTGATTCATTTAAAAGCTTATATCTTTCGTTTTCAGCATCTTGAATTATTCTTTCTGCTTTTAATTTTGCATCTTGAATGATTTCATCTTTCTTTTTTAAGATGATTCTAGCATCTTGAATTTCATCGGAAATTGCATTAGGAAAAGCATTAACGATTTTATAAAGTTCTTTAGTGTTAACTATCATTCTACCGGGGAAAATTGGTATACCGTCATCACATAAAGTACTTAAATCATCTATTAAATCAAACATTTTATTTACTGATTCGGTCATTTATCTTAATACCTTTCTTAAATCATCTTGTAAATATTCTACCACATTTTTTGGAACAAATTTAGAAATATCAGTATTATATTTTGACAATTCTTTAACAATACTTGATGAAATAAAATTATGCTCCGGACGAGTAGATAAAAATACTGTATCTATATCAGGCGCGATTACCTGATTTGTCTGACAAAGCTGAACCTCGTATTCAAAATCAGTTATAGTTCTTAAGCCTCTAATTAAAAAATTTGCACCAATTTGTCTTGCATATTCAACTGTTAATCCGTCAAAACTTGCAACAGAAACATTATCCATATCCTTCGTAGCTTCTTTAATCAATTCAACTCTTTTATCGGCAGTTAAAAAAGATTTTTTCTCCGGATTATTCAAAACCGCTATTACAACAAAATCAAACATTCTACGTGCTCGCTCAAGCACATCGATATGACCGTTTGTTATAGGATCAAAACTTCCCGGATAAAGTGCTATTTTTTTATTGGACAATGAATTCATCATAATTCATATTATAGTATTAAAAAAGAATTATGTTCAACTTGAAACATTTATTTTTTAAATTTTTAATAAATTCTTTACATAAATTATTTTATTTAATATCAGGATGAAAATTTTCAATCAATTCAATTAATTTATCCTGCCAGCCGGTATCTTTTTTCAAAAATATATCCGCTCCGCCATTTAAACATTTAACTCTATTTTCCGCTTTATTTGAAGCAGTTATAACAACAATTTTTGTATCCAAATTATTTTTAGTAATTATTTTTTTTGTTTCATTTAAAAGAGTATAGCCTTCTTGCTCGGTTGAAACAAATAAATCCATAATAACAAAAGCATAGTTAGAGCGAACAAAAGTATTTAAACCACTAAATATATCTTTTGCAACCTGTACATTATATCCTAAATTTCTCAATAAAATCTTTAATTGATATGTTACAACGCCAATATCATCAATTACAAGAATATTATTTGAAGAAGGAGAAAAACCCTCGTGCTCATTTAAAGAAGAATTTTCAGATTCATCTGCGTTTTTCAATTTATAAACAACTTCCAATAAATTTTCATCTGAAATTTCACTTGGTACATCAACTTTTGCTATTTTAAAAAGTTCTTTTAATATTTCCGCACTTACTTCAATCTTTTTGCCGCTCATATTTCACCCAACTTAACCTAATTTTTTTCAGCTATATCAGTTATTCTTAAACCAAAATTATCTTCTATAATTACAACCTCACCCCTTGCAACTTCAGAGCCATTTGCAAGAAGTTTAATAGGTTCAACCGTTTTATTATCTAATTCAATTATTGACCCTTTAGTTAAATCCAGAACTTTTTTTAAAGAAATATCTGTTTCCCCTAAAATAGCGGACAACTCAAGCTCTACATCCAGCAGCAAATTGTATGTTTTAGATTTGGCTGCCTTAACAGGCTTTTCAACATTTTCCAATTTTGTTATATCAAGATTTTTAGGTTCTGTTGACAAAAATTACTCCTTTTCATGATATTGTTCCATTATCTTTACGCAAACTTTCTTTTGCACAATTCCCGGAACAACATAAAATTTTTCTTTCTTATTTACACAAGCAACAAGTTCTTCATCCAGTTTTCTGTCTAATTTTATAACGTCATCTACTTTTAAATCCAGAACATCGTTTATTTCAATGTTTGCTGTCCCCAATATAACAGACATTTCGAGTTCTGCTGTTTTAATTTTTTCTAAAGTTTCATTTTTTCCGATTTCATTTGCCGCAACACTTGCATGTTGATATATATATTGCGGAGTTAACTTAGGTAAAACTGTTTCTAATACAGGATAAGGAAAGCATATATTCATCAAACCAAAATTTTTCTGCCCTAAGCGAACTTCAAATGATATCAAAGTAACAATTTCTCCGCTTGTTGTAATAGGAACAGAATGATAGCCATTTGCAAGAGTAACAAATTCGGATTTAACAGGTAAAATTGTTCCCCAAGCTTCTTCTAATATTTTTATTATTTTTTCTACAAATTTCGTTGTAAGTAATTCTTCTATCTGAGTTAATTCACGCCCATGATCATTCATTACACCGGCGCCGCCAAGCATTCTATCTAGTACCACAGCTAAAACCTCAGGGCTCATTCCCATTGAAATTTCACCCGACAGAGGATTTAATTTAAAAATCATATTCTGAACATGTGATGGCATTGAGCAAATATATTCTTCGTATGTCAATTGGTCAACCGAAATAACATCAATCTCTACTTCCATGCGAAGATATCCTGTTAAAACAGTTGCAAGATGGCGAACAAAATCTCTGTGTATATCTTGCAGAGCCTTCAAATGCTCCTTTGAAAACTTATCAGGACGCCTAAAATTATATAATTTGCAGCCTCTTTTAAATTCATCAGACATTGAAACTTCAAGGCTGAAATTACTATCTTCATTTAAATTTTCATCTGTATTAAAATTCTGGTTTTCCATCTTAAAAAAATATACTTTCCTAAATAAATAATACTATCCGTTTAATTCTTTGTCTATCATATTGAAAGTGGATAAAAATTTTTTTGATATAATTTTTTTATGGAAAAATTGGAACTTTTAGCACCTGCAAAAGATTATAAATGTGCACTCAGCGCAATAAATTCGGGAGCTGACGCAATTTATATAGGTTCAATCAATTTCGGCGCAAGAAAAAACGCCTCAAATTCAATAGAAACAATTGAAAAAATAATAAATTATGCTCATCTATTTAACGTTAAAGTATACGTAACTTTAAATACAATTTTGAATGATGACGAATTGGATGAGTGCAGAAAATTAATCCAAAAACTATATGAAATAAAAACAGATGCAATAATTATACAAGATTTTGGAATTTTAACTTTAGCTTATGAAAATAAAATTCCCCCAATTGTTCTTCATGCCAGCACGCAATGCGACAATAGAACAGTTGAAAAAATTAAATTTTTAGAACAAATAGGTTTTAGACGAGCTATACTTGCAAGAGAATTACCTTTAAATAAAATCGAAGAAATAAGAAAAAATATAAACATCGAACTTGAACATTTTGTCCATGGGGCATTATGCGTTTGCTACTCCGGACAATGTTATATGTCGCAATATATAGGCAAAAGAAGCGCTAACAAAGGAGAATGCGCTCAAGCTTGCAGAAAAAAATATTCCCTTTTAACAAAAGAAGGAAAATACATAGCAAAAAACAAATATCTTTTATCTTTAAAAGATAACAACCTATCCAATCACCTTGATAAACTTGTAAAAGCAGGGGTAATATCCTTTAAAATCGAAGGAAGATTAAAGGATGAAAACTATGTAAAAAATGTTGTTTTATACTATAACAACCTGCTTGAAAAATACCCCAGAATAAGCCATGGAAAAATCATTAAAGATTTTGACCCTGACCTTAAAAAAACATTCAACAGAGGTTTTTGCGATGATTATTTATTCAATAAAAAGGATAATATCTATAATTTTATAACTCCAAAATCAATAGGAGAAGAAATAGGTCCAATAGATGGAATTTTTGAAAACGGATTGATAGTAAAAACAAACAAAGAAATAAATCCCCAAGACGGGCTTTTAATTCTAACGAAAGATGATTCCATAGGTTTTTTAGTTAATAAATCAGAAAAAACAAAAACGGGAGTCAAAATATATCCCAATAAAAAACTCGATAAAAGCTTTTTAATTAAAGGATTAAAAATATACAGAAATTCAGATAAAAAATTTAATAAAATACTTGAAAATTCCAAAACAGCAAGAAAACTCGAAGTTGATTTTACAATTAACGAAGACACATTATCAGTTAAAGACACAAATAACAATAAAATTGTTCTTGAATTAAAATACAATGAAATCGCAAAAAATCAAGATAAAATGAAAGAAAATTTTATTAAATCATTATCTAAAACAGGAGATAGCCCGTATCTTACAAGAAAAATAGAATTCAAAACAGACAAACTGCCGTTTTTACCAGTAAGCGAAATAAACGAACTAAGACGTGAAATTTTAGAAAAATTAAGCGAAAAAATCTTAAAAAATTATAAAACCAAAAAACAAAGACCGCTAAATTTAGCTGAATTCCCTGAAAAGGAAGGAAATTACAAATTAAATGTTCACAATAAAAAAGCAGAAGAATTTTACGAACTTTCAGATTGCAAAGTATCAGAAAGAAGCTTTGAAAGCCAAAATAACCATAAAAATAAAGAACTTATGGTAACAAAACATTGCCTCAAAAGAGCATTTTTAGGCTGCAAAAATAATGACGAATTATATCTTGAAGATGAAAAAGGTGTTAAATATCCGCTTGTATTTAACTGCAAAAATTGCGAAATGAAAATTATAACTCCATAAAAAAGCAAATTTTATTATTTACAACTTTTAAACAAATATCAAAGAAAGGACATTAATTGTGAAAATAAATTCAATATCAGCCGCTATTAACAAAAACAAGTACATACAAAACAAAAACAACAAACCTTATACATATTTTACAAGCAAAGCAAAACCCGAAAGCGCTAATTCATCATACGGATTATCAGGCAAAATAAAAGACACATACAAAAACTTTAAAAGAAGAGTTGAGGACTTTTTGGATGACGTAGCAGAAAATCTTGATAACACGGAAATTATACAAAAGACATCAAACGGAGAAAAAAGACTTATAAAAATAATTGGAAAAAGCCAATACGATGTCTATGACAGCAAAATTAATCGTATCGGCTCAATGAATATAGGTGTAGATTCAATAGAACAAATGTGGTGCGATGACAGTTTCTACAAAAATGCAAGAAAAGGCTCAATTATAATTAATAACGTATACGGAAAAGATGAAGAAACAGAAAACCTCTTAATTCAAGAAGCCATAAAAAAAAGTAAAAAACTGGGACTTGAAGGACGCATTATAACATACGCATATAACACAGACAGAAATTATGCAGCACCGGTGCCTTTCTATAATAAAAAAGGATTCATAGCCTTTAAACCTGAAATTCAAAGAAAAATTGAAACAGGAATGGAAAACCTTGATAACTATGGAGAATACACAGGTCCAAAAGCTACCTATATGTATCTTCCTAAAGAAAAAATCAATGAATATCTATCAAAACATTAATCATATTTATCTTTAATTTTAAAAGCACAAATGACTTCTAAGATGCTTAAAATTAAAAATAAAGAAAATACGAGTAAATATGAATTATTCGAATAAATTAAAACTCCGTCTACATTTTTGGGTTCAAAGACATTCATCAACATGCCTGATACCATGCCCAAAATTCCAACCATCATAAAATATCCGAAATTTTGGATACTAACTGCCGTAGCTGAAACTTCGTATCTATTTAAAAGATGCAATGTTGTAATTAAAAGAGGTGAAATACTGCCTATAAAAGAAGGAATGCAGAATATTAATGCTATCAATTTAGTATGAATATCTAAAACAAGAAATAAAGTTACGGATAAAATTGATACAAAAGACAATATAGAGAACACTTTAAATATTATTGCGCGCTTATTGTTCATGCATTTTGAAATAATAGCCGTAATTGTCCCTGCAAAAGCAGAAATAACAGCCATTAAAGATAAAATCAAAGCTGCCTTATTAACTCCGATATAACAAAAATCCTGCAAGAATTTTTTTCCTATAACAGTCTGCAAAACATAATATAGACCGTAATTTATGCTTCCAAACAAAAACACAACTATATTTTTTTTATTAGATAAAACTTCTCTAAAAGGAACTAAAGTAATATGTGTATCTGCTTCAATATGTACCGGTTTAAACATATAAAGAACCGCAAGATAAAAAACAGCAAGAAATAAAGTAAAAAATCCTAATAAATATAGAGAATTTCGCCAACCTACTTCATTAGCACACATAACAAAAGGAGCATTTGCAATTATTCCGCCGCTATATCCTATAAATAAAATATATGAAACCGCCAGAGAAAAGTTTCTATCTTTTGCATATTTTTTTACCTCGCGAATTACGCTTAAATAAAATGTTGCAGCGCCGAATCCCATAAAAGCTCTTGAAAAATACAGCCCCATAACGCTTGACGAGTGCGGAAATATTATAGAGCCTATTGCAAACATAATACCGCCTATTGCAATAACTCTAAAACCGCCTATTTTATCTACCATAAGCCCGACTACAAGCTGGGTTATTGCATATACATAGCAAAATATTGCGCCAAGAAGAGTAATTTTAGAAGCACTTGCAGAAAAATCGCTCTGCAAAAGGTCGAATATAGCTCCCGGGATTGCCACTCTTTGAACATTAGCCAAAAAATAAAATATTGTTGCAATAAAAATTAAAATAAATCGATAATGATGTTTTTGATGGAGTGTCATAAATTTTACCAAAAATTATTTCTTAAATATAAAAAATACCGCAAGAACTATAAAAATAAAACCTATCAAATAATTCCAACGAAATTGTTCTTTTAAATATAAAACGCTGAAAATTGAAAATACAATAAGCGTTATAACTTCTTGAATAGTCTTTAATTGAACAACGTTATAGACTTCGTGCCCGAATCTGTTTGCAGGCACTTGAAAACAATATTCAAAAAATGCTATAAGCCAAGATACCAATATTACAACCCACAAAGCGGAACTTTTATGCCTTAAATGCCCATACCAAGCAAAGGTCATAAAAATATTTGAAATTGTTAATAGAATTATCGGCGTAAAATATTTAATCATACGAATATTTTAATATAAAAATTATTGGTTTAAATCACTTTTGAATAATTTTAATTTGTCCTTATAAAAAAAGTATGCGTATAATAATATTAATAAATATAACGGATGGAGGATTATGAAAAAAAGTATAGTTTGCGCAGTTATTTTATCTTTTTTGTTTGGAAATAATGTTTTTGCAATTCAAGAAAATGTTCCTGCTCAAAAAATAGATGATAACATCATAAAAGAATATAAAAATGTAACCGAAGATATTAACGTCATAGAAGCAGTTGAACTGTTGAAAGATACAACAGGAAAATATTCAAGAGAAGCAATTTTAGGAAAAAACTTAACCAAAAGACCTATAAAAATTGAATTTGCAAATTTAAGCACAATTAACCCGATGTATGCTAACTTTGATGCACTGGGCTGGAAAAAAAAGAAAAATCTTTGTATTTATATAAATGAAAAACATAAAGACGCGCCAATTGAAGCACTGAGTGCAATTTTAGCCCATGAAGCAATTCATCAGGATGAATTTAATTCTCTAAACGAAGAAACATACGCTTGGACACTGGAAGCAGCGGTTTGGACTCAGCTAACCGAGAACAATCCCGAATTAGAAAAAATCTCACATCCTTTGGTGGAACGTGAGAATGTAATTAAAAAGTTGTTCGTTAGAGGAAACTACACGAGCAAATACATCCACAAATTTGTCATCACAAATAAAGGATATCAAAACCTGCCCGAGCGCTCCTATGGCTTTGAAGAATTACTTTAGTTACTTACCGTATGAATTTACCCAACGGGAAGCAAGATGAGCAAAATATGCCGCTCTGAATTCTTCTGAGGATAAATTTTCAACCACAGCAGGAATAATTACAAGAAATGTGTATACAATCATTCCAAAAAATACAAGACTAAACAATTCTAACATTATATAACCTCGCTTTCGCTTGTCATCATATTTAACTTAGACGGTCAGGAAAGAGTGAAACTTTATACTATGTAAACTTTTTTTAATAAAAATTTACATATTAATTGACGAAATTTTACTGTTTTTGTTGCCTGTATTTAAATAAACACACCTAAAACACGCCAATATTATAATACAAAAAAAGTCAATATTCAAGTTTATTAGTCTAAAAGTTTGTATTAAAATACACACATAGAGGTCAACAAATATGAAAAAAATTATTCTTGTTTTAACAATTATTTTTATTTTTATAAATCCGCTTTTTGCAAAAGATTTTCTTCAATATTGCCCCATAAACAACGCTCAAAAAACATTTTCAGGCAATATAGCAAGTCTTTTGGGAGTTAATTTTTTAAGCAGGAATATAATCGAACATGAAATATCAAAAAATTTAAAAAAACAGACAAATTCAAATTTCAAAGTAAGTGTCGATAATTTCTACGGAATAAACGTCCTTGGCGGAGAATTTAAGTCCCTCAAAGCAAACAGCAAAAATTTCAACTACAACGGTTTATATACATCAAACTTAAATATAGAAACACTTTGCCCATATAATTCAGTTTTATTCAAAGATAACGAATTATTTTTTAAAGAAAATATGGTTTTAAAATATTCAACCGATATCACGCAAAATGACCTTGATAAAACTTTTGAATCAAAGGAATATAAAAGCGTTATCGACAAAATGAACAATGATAAAATTTTATCTTCCATTTTAAAAATTCAAAATTCAAAAGCTGAAATTAAAGATGATAAGCTTGTTTTTAAATATGAAGTAATGCCTGTAAGCCATTTAAATTATCTTCTTCCTTTTACTTTAAAACCGGCTAAAATTGCTTTTAGTACCAATTTAAAAGCAAACAACGGAAAACTCGAATTATGCGATTTTGAGTTAAATTCAAAAAAATATTATAGCAGCTATTTTCTTCCTATAATAAACCTTTTAAATCCTCTTGATTACGGTTTTTCACTGGATAAAAATAATAGAGGCGAAAACGAAATTCAAACAGTAAAAATTGCAGATTCTAAAATAAAAATAGACGGCATGATTTTAATAAAGAAAAACTACTAAAAACGGGGCTTTAAGCCCCGTTAATTCTTATTTACAGCAATCAGTGCAAGGGAATTTATAAACTTTTGCATATTTTGCAAGTTTTTTCATCTTGCTTTTTTCGCAGCGTTGGAATTTTCTAAATGCTGAATATTGATTTTTACATAATTGTTCTTTAACATCATCTCTGAATTGTTTGCATTTTTCTTTAGCTTCTTTTTTCATTTCTTTCAAAACTTTTGCCTGATCTTTCCAACAATCATTGTTGCATTCAATCATAGTTAAAAGCTTATCTTTTTCTGTACGATATTTTGCATGGCAAGCTTCCATGTCGGTTTTAAAACTTCTGTAAATATTATCTATGCATGCTTCTTGTTTTTTTGTTAAACATAATTCTTTTTTCATTTTTTTATATTGTTTATCAAAGAAACATTGATTATAAACGCAATATTCATCATCATCTACGCTGCATTTATCACAAGTTGTCTTGCTATCACAAGGATTTGCTTTTTCGCAACCCGAAGCAGGTGCTTTTGTACAATCTGATTTTGAGCATTTATCCACACTACAAGGTGCAGCCAAAGAAATTGAACTAAAAACCGTAAGTGCCAAAAAAGTAAACAATAATTTTTTCATTTTATAACCTTTCAAAAATCGTATATTTAAAAAATATCAAACCGCAATAAATAGTTAAATCAACTATCGGGCAATGTCTTAAAGGATAATATTAACTTTTTTTAAAAAAATATTTGACGTAAAATTTTGTTCTTGATATATTAAATAGGCAGTTAAAAATTACTGTTTATAAGTTATTTGAAAATTAAATAAAGTATAAAGTTTGCGTCCAATGCTCAGCACTCGGTGAAGCTTGCTGAAACGGTAAAAAATAGCACTCGCTCTACCTGCTGAAGCGGACAAAATTGAAAATTA
This sequence comes from Candidatus Gastranaerophilales bacterium, assembly GCA_944324445.1. Taxonomy (GTDB): domain Bacteria; phylum Cyanobacteriota; class Vampirovibrionia; order Gastranaerophilales; family Gastranaerophilaceae; genus RUG14156. The sequence continues at coordinate 55,605 of CALUWL010000005.1, forward strand.
AATAAAGTATAAAGTTTGCGTCTGTAGCTCAGCAGGTAGAGCACTCCCCTTTTAAGGGATAGGTCGCGCGTTCGAATCGCGCCAGACGCAAATTTTTTATACCCTTTCATAAACTTATCTACAAAGTCCGGTACTTTCAAGTGGGTTGCGCATTAGAATCACGCAGTAACGCGCAAAATACCCATTTCACCCTACTTAAATTTAGCCAAAAAACAAAATACTAAATTTTTCCTAATATATTAAGTTTATAATCGCTTGCTATTTCTTCAAAACAAATCACAGGAACATCCATAAAAAGCTGCGAAACGAGAATAAAAATAACTTGCCTAAATTGCTGAGGAGCAATAAGAACAGCATTTTTTTCGATTATTTCTTTTTTCATCTCTTTCAAGACTTTTTTCAGCTTACTAAATTTAGATAAATCAATTTTAACATTTGTTTCTTCTTTATTTGCCTGCATTTCAAGCAATTCAATAGTTTCATCATCAATTTCATAGGCGCATATTTCTTTTTCTTTTGAAGCAACACTCTCTGAAATTTGCCTTGAAAGAGCCATACGAAGCTTTTCCAATAAATCAGCCTTAGAAGGGTCATCTGAAAAATCGTTCAATTTTTCAAAAATATAAGTAATATCTTTGATGCTTACTCTTTCTCTAATAAGTTGAGTTAAAATATATTTTAATTCAGATATGCTTATGTATTCTCCTAAAATCGTCTCCGTTAAAAACGAATTCTGATTAGTAACAAAATCAACATATCTGTTTAAATCGTTATAATCGAAAATTTCATCGACATGAACAATTGCAAAATAACTCAAATAATTAGCAATGTAATCCGTAGGTTCTATTCCTTCAATCCAATAATTTTCACACTCATTCTTAGGAATCCAAATAAGTTTTCTTTTTGTAAGAGGATCTTTTGTTCTATATGAATCCTTTGGAGCTTTTTCGATATTCAATTCATCCTCAAAAAAGGCAAGATGATTAGGATAAGCTAAAGAGCGCATAACGCCGACCCCATGAATATTAATCGAAAACTCGAATTCATCCAGTGAAGTGTTTTCAATAAATTGAACTTTGGGGATAATATATCCTAATTCTTTAGTGAGTTCCTGACGAACTTTAACTATTTGAGATAAAAGATTTTTTTCTTTCTGCGGGTTGCATAAAGAATAATTTTCTTGCGAAAGACTGATAGAAAGTTTTTCCTCGCCTAAAAATTTAGCCATTTTCGAAGGTGCTAAAACCTCTTTTAAATCTCTTTTCAGGTCATTTAATTCATCAATATCTTTTCTTATTTCATCATTTAATAATTCTCTCTCGGAATCTTTAGAGCTTTCTAAAAACTTTTTAACACGCTCTATTTTTTCTTTTTTATCCCTTATTTTCTTTTGCAAATTCAAACAAAGTTCATAAGGTTCTTCTTTTGAATAGAGCATTTTTTCAACTTGCGAACGGAAATTTACCAATTCATCATCAATTTCATCCGATAAATTTTCACTTTCTTTTACAAAAATACAATTGTAAACTATTTTTGAATTTTGTTCTGCTTCATAAATTGAATAAAGCTCCCAACCGCCATTTGACATTGAATTTAAAGTATTTTCAAGCAAAACAGCATCATCAGTTGGTATTTGTTTTATGGAAAATTCTTGTCTAAATTGTTTATTCATAAAATAATTTTAACATAAATATATAAACTTACCCTTAAATCAAAAACAAAGTATAATCTAAATTGTCATGTTTAGTAAAATTAAGAATTTTAATAAATATTTTGATTTAAAGTTACAAAAAACTGATATTTTAGCCTTTTTGGCAATAATTTTTAGCATAATATACATTAAAATCTTTAACTTAACTGAAATTGTTGAAAACGGTTTTCTTGAAAACATATCTCTGATTCCGTTAAGTTTCGGGGTTTTTATATGTTGGAAATCTAAAGATTGCAAAATTTTTTTTAAAGTCGTTTCATTAATTTTCTTTCTGATGCTTATGAGAGAATTAAGCTATGGAAGAGTTATATTTTGCGCAATACCTGATCAACCAAACGAATTTTACCCTTGGCCACATTATAAATACGGTTATTTGGCGCATATTTTTGTTGGAATTTATATTTTCGGAATATTTATATATGGTTTTTTAAATAAAATTTGGCTTGATATAATAAAAATAATAAAAAAAGTTAAATTACCAATTTGGACTTTCTTATACTCTTTTATTTGTATTTTCTTGCAAATATTTTTTGAAAGAGCCGGAAACACATTAATAGAAGAAACATCGGAACTTGTTTTATACTGTCTTATGATTTCAATTTGCCTAATTTATATAAACAAATTAAAACAATAAAAAAAGGCTCTTGTTCTCTCCACAAGAGCCTAAGTAGCAAATACGGCATTTGATTATATAGACGTTAAAAATACAAATTTGTTCCTTCACAAATTTCATTAACTTTTGTAAACATTTCAATCTTTTTTGCAATTAATAAACTTTTAAAAACTTTATTAGAATATAAGGTTTTTATATTAACGATTGAGAGAAAAGTTATGACAGAATTAGAACTCAATGCTTTATTTAACATTTCCCCTGAAAGAGTCGAAAATGTTTATGCGACAAACACAATTAAAAGCGTTCAAGAAATCCAAAGAATCGTAAAGATTTTTTCTATTGCAAAAGAACAAAGAAAAACTTCAAAATGCATCTCAGCACGAGGCTTAGCAGCTTTTAGAACAATAATGACAAGCAACAACTAAAACTAGTCTAATTGCGATTGGATATCAATATTTATTTGTTCAACCTTCTTGCAACCGTCTTTTTCATAAGTAGAAACCATATTCTTACCATTATGTTTTGAATAATAAAGAGCGGTATCTGCAGCATTAATAAGTTCCTTAGCTTCTTGACCGTCGGTTGAATATTGTGCGACACCAACTGAGATTGTGGGTGAAAGGTCTTGCGTTTCGTTAACTTTTACCACAATTTGAGAAACATTTTTTCTTATACGCTCAGCTATAATACAAGCATCTTCCTTATCTGTTTCAGGCAATATAACAACAAATTCTTCGCCGCCATATCTTGCGGGAATATCAATTTTTCTAACGCTTTCCTGAAGAACAATAGCAAGATTTTTTAATATGGTATCACCTGTAAGATGCCCATATGTGTCATTAATCCGTTTAAAATTATCAATATCCATCATAATTAATGACATATTTCTCTTGTATCTTGAACATCTTCTGATTTCATTTTCAAGTAATGTATAGAAATGACGATAAATATATAGCTTTGTCATACCGTCTTTTGTTGCAAGCTCATATAATTTTGCATTATCGATTGCAATAGCCGCTTGATTTGCAAGAGATGTTATAAATTCTAAATCTTTTTGATTAAAAAGCTTATCATGCTTTTTATTTGTTATATTTATAACGCCTATAACTTCACCTTTTGCAATCAAAGGAACACACAAAAGAGATTTTGTATTTGATAAAACTTCTTTTACAATAAACCTTGGATCAGCAGAACCCAGATTCGTTATTATCGGTCTTCTTTCTAAAAATACTGTCCCTGCTATTCCTTCTCCTACGCCAATTTTTGCACACTGAACAGCACCATTATTTATTGCTTCTTCAAGCTTTTTATCCTGCAAACCGGATACTATCCTAACCTGCAGAGCATTCAAAGAATAATCATACAGCATTAGAGAACCTTTTTCGGCATCTAAAGTAACAAGCGCCTTTTGAATAATAACTTGCAAAAGTCTTTTAAGGTCATCAATGAAATTAACCGCTTGTGAAATATTATAAAGTATTGAAATATTATGTAAAGACTTTTGCAATTGAGCAATCTCTTCGTCTTTTTTAATTTTGCGATGATATTTTGCAATTATAGGTTCAATATAATCAAACGCATAATTTAAATTCTTAAATGTTTCATTAGAAATAGGGTTATTAGGATTTTCTTTGATAAAAATAAAACAAATAGGCACAGAATTATGGAAAAACACTCTTACATGACTGGGATCAAGAGTCAATATATTATTCTGTTCCAAAAAGGGTTTAAAAAGATGAGCACCCTCAGAATTTTTCATTGCAGTCAATTTTGCCTTATTGACCACATCCCAAAAAGGGGAATTTCCTTCTTCGCACTCAAAAAATTCGTTATTTCTTGATCTTTCATTTGTATAAATACATTTAAAATGTTGATTTTCAAGAAGATACACGGTTATATCTTTTGAATCGATTTGTTCTGCTACATAATCTTTTAATCTTCTTAAAAGCTCGTATACGTCATCTGTTTGATTAGCAATTGTGCTAACTTCAAACATCATGCTAAGATATTTTATATTATTTTCCATTGATTGTTCTTCAGGCATAATCAAGACATCTTATTAAAACTAACACTTTAAATTATAAAGGTTAAACAATCAAAAATCACATTTTAAACTTTAAATACAGCGTTTGGAGGAAAAATTGAGCGAAATTTGCAAAAATTGGTCAACTTGGCTTAAAAAAACCAGATTTTCATATATGGATGAACAGCAAAAAGAGCAAACTCTTAATTGGCTAATAGCAGTAAGGGACAGTGTTTTAAATCTTGCCGATTTAAAAGAAGGACAAAAAATAGCTGATTTTGGCTGCGGTTCAGGACTTTTAGCATTTGGAGTGCTGGAGAGATTTGAAGATAAAGTTGAACTAATTTTTTCGGATAAATTTCAAGACTGTCTTGATGAATGTAAAAAAATACTGAATGAAACAAATATTAAAAATAATGCAAAATTTCTAATATCCGATGTATCTGATATAAAGCTTGAAAAAAACTGCTTAGATAGACTCATGACAAGGTCTGTTCTTGTACATGTAAAAGAAAAACAGCCCGCTTTCAATGAATTCTGTAGAATTTTAAAACCAACAGGAATTTATGCTGCTTTTGAACCTATAATATCTGAAAATACAAGATATTATGAGCTTCTTAATTCCAATCAAATAAGCGACTACAATGATTTTCAAAAAGCTGAAAAAGAATTTATGGAAAACCCCAATGATCCATTAGTTAATTTCAACGCAGAAAGCTTAGATAAAAACTTATATGAAGCAGGATTTACAGATGTAACAGTAAATGTCCAAGAAGCAGCATCAAAATACATCCCAACAAAAGAAGCCATTTTAAATTGGCTCATAACTCCGCCTGCGCCTGATCAAAAATCAATGAAGGAAAGATTTTTAGAATATTTTGACGAGAAAAAAGTCGATAATTTTATTCTGGAAGTTCAAAACGCACTTTCACAAAAAGAAGTAAAAATCACATCAAAAACAGCTTTTATAAAGGCAATGAAATAATGAAAGAAATAAAAAGAAAATGTCAGGGCTGCCTAAAAATCCAAGAAAGAAGCCTCATGATTAAAATAACAAAACTAAATGACGGTAAATTAAAAATTAATCCCTTATCAAATGAGCTCGGAAGAAGCATTTATGTATGCAAAAATGAAGACTGTATTAAAGCTTTAATTAAAAAGAAAAAATTAAAAACGGCGCTTAAATATTCAAATATGGATGAAATAGTAAAAATAGAAGAAGAACTAAAAAAAATGCTCTCTATCTAGAGAGCATTTTTAAAGCTTTTTAAAAGAAACTATTTCTTTTTAGCTACCATTTCTTTGAATTTTTTACCGGCAGAAAAAGCTGGAACTGTTTTAGCAGCAATTTTAATTTCTTTACCTGTTTGAGGGTTTCTACCAACTCTTGCAGCTCTTTTTCTTGGTTCAAAAGTACCAAAGCCTACTAAAGTAACTTTTTTACCTTTTGAAACTGTTTTTTGAACTGTTTCAATTACAGCACCGATTACTTCAGCTGTTTCTTTTTGAGAAAGTTTAGCACTTGCAGCAACTGCTTTTACTAATTCTTCTTTGTTCATATCTAACTCCTTTTAAGTAATACAACATCATTATACATATTTTTCAAGCTTTTGCAAGCTTTTTTATCTTGGAAAATCATTATTTTAAGTTATTTACAAAAAAAAATTAGTCTTCTTTAGGCTTCAATCTTGAAAAACTGATATCTTTATAAAAATAATTCAAGATTTGACGAGCGCTGAAACCTTTATTAGCTAAATTATTTGCGCCATATTGGCTCATTCCCACCCCATGGCCGTTTTTCCTTATGCCTCTATCAAAACTTTCAACCGATTGAATATAAGGAAGATCATGGTTCCACACTTCACCTGCCGATATTGTTCTTCCGCCTGCTGCCGCATGATAATAAGCAGGAATTATCTTATTATCATAAGTTAAAACTTCACCTCTGGTTGAAAGAACAGCCCTTGTTGTTTGAGGCGTTTCACTGCTGGCACCGCCATAGGCTTG
>CALUWL010000006.1 GCA_944324445.1 Candidatus Gastranaerophilales bacterium
GCCGAGAAAAAGTTGCCCCAATGGGCAAGTTTTTCGAGAGGTAAGAACCGGAGGTTCGACTCCGGTTTCATTAAAAAATTAGGCATAAAAATACCCTCTTTGTTTTTTTATTTAAGAGGGGTTTTGATAATATTTGCCGATGGCCGGAGTCGAACCGGCACGTGGGGTGAACCACGCCAGATTTTGAGTCTGGTGCGTCTACCAATTTCGCCACATCGGCACATTATTTAATTGTCAATTTAGTTTATTTCTTTGTTGATGTGGCGAAGCAATCGCTTAAGCTTTTGCCCTCTCGAAAAAAGATACTTAATCTTTTTTCTCGGCAGAGTGCCACATCGGCACATTATTTAATTGTCAATTTAGTCTATTTCTTTGTTGATGTGGCGAAGCAATCGCTTAAGCTTTTGCCCTCTCGAAAAAAGATACTTAATCTTTTTTCTCGGCAGAGTGCCACATCGGCACATTATTTAATTGTCAATTTAGTCTATTTCTTTGTTGATGTGGCGAAGCAATCGCTTAAGCTTTTGCCCTCTCGGGTGGTACGGTCTTGCGTGCTCTGCGCCAAGTTCAACACTTGCCGCTATCGCACTTCGCACACCTTTGCCCTCGTCTTCATTTGCTAAGTTTGCTGTTGCAAACTATAGCTCATTCGACTCAGGTTTACCACATCGGCGATTATTTAATTGTCATAAAATAATTCTACTATAAAAGAATTATTTGTCCAACTCATCTTTTAATAATTTGTTTAATATTTGCGGATTAGCTCTGCCTTTTGTTTCTTTCATAGCCTGACCTACAAAGAAACCAAATAGCTTGTCTTTACCGCCTTTATAGGCTGCAACTTGTTCAGGATTTGCTGCTACAATTTTTTGAACAATTGCAAGAATTGAGGATTCATCTGAAATAACCGATAATCCTTTTTTCTCAACTAAAGCTTTAGCATCTTCACCTGTTTTTAATATTTCTACAACAAGGCTTTTGGCGATATTATTTGAAATTGTTCCTTTTTTTAATAAATCAAGTAATTGAGCAAAATTATCAATCGTTAACTTTGAATCTTCAATTGAAATTTTCTCTTCTTTTAAGAATGCTGCAATTTCACCTGTTAAGAAATTGGAAGCTGTTTTTGCATCCACATTTTTTTCTAAAAGTTTATCAAAATATAGAGCAAGTTCCATTTGATTTACTATAACGCCAGCATCGTATTCACTTAGTCCTGCTTTTTTATATCTTTCCATTTTTTCATCAGGAAGTTCAGGCATTTTTGCTTTTATTTCATTTATCCAATCTTGTGAAATTTCAAGCGGCATTAAATCCGGTTCAGGAAAATATCTATAGTCATGAGCATCTTCTTTTCCTCTCATTGATGAGGTTGTGCCTGTGTTATCATCCCATAATCTTGTTTCTTGAATAACTTTTCCGCCTTCTTCTAAAATTTCAGCTTGTCGAATAAATTCATATTCAATTGCTCTAACCAGAGAGCGAAAACTGTTTACATTTTTGATTTCAGCACGTGTTCCAAATTCTTTTTGACCAATTGGACGAATTGAAATGTTGCAATCGGCTCTCATTGAACCTTCTTCAAGATTGCCATCGCAAACGCCTATGTATCTCAATATATTTCTTAAAGTTTCAACATATTCCCTTGCTTCTTCGCTAGAGCGCATATCGGGTTCTGAAACAATTTCTAATAATGGCGTTCCTGCTCTATTTAGGTCAACCAATGAATAGCTTGAACCATATAAGCCTGCAGCACCGGCATGGACTAATTTTCCTGCATCTTCTTCAAGATGAGCTCTTGTGATTCCTATTTTTTTATTTGATATTTGTATCCAGCCGCCTTGGCAGATTGGCTCATCGTATTGAGAAATTTGATATCCTTTTGGCAGGTCAGGATAAAAATACTGCTTTCTGTCGAATTTGCAACGATTTGGAATGGTAGAATGCAGAGCTAATCCTGTTAAAATTGCCATATTAACACATTCTTTATTTAAAACAGGTAAAACTCCCGGCATGCCGAGTGTTACGGTTGAGGTTTCCGTGTTGGGGTTTTTACCGAATTCACAACCTTCTCTTGCAAAAATTTTAGTGTTGGTTTTAAGTTGGGCATGGACTTCTAAGCCTATTACCATTTCGTATTTATCTTTGTAATCCGACATTTTATCTCCTTGATATTTTTTCTTATATATTAACATAAATAATTTGTCATGCTTTATGATGCTTAATATTTTTTAAATTGAAAAGGCAATTTTTCATGTGTTTTGTTTTTTATTTTATAGTAAGGGAATTTTTATGCAGCCAAATTATCTTAATACTAATCAACCACAATATTGTATGCCGCAAGGTCCTAATGCGGTAAGTATTAATATATATTCTCCGACTGCTTACGGCTCAGGTGTTTGTCCTTCTGCGCCTCAACAGAATACATATTCTTGTTATCCTAACAGTTTTTATCCTGTTTATGGACAAAATCAAATGCCAAACATGCCGTATTATCCTATGAATTATAATAATATGGTACAACAACAGCCTTATGCTGCAATACCAAACGGACTCAATGCTATAAACGATAACAATATTAAAAATAGTTCGAATATTGAAAATACAAAAACAGAAGAAAATTCTAAAACAAAAAAAGAAGAAAAGAAAAAAACTTATGTTCCATTAACAGATGATTATATTAAATCTTTAGAAAATTATATGAACAATGAAAACCCAAAAGTTCGTTTAATTGCAGTTAAGGAAATAATGCAAAGATTTAAAGAGGATGAAAACAGAAAAGATAATCCTTCTTTAATGCCTTTATTAAATAAAGCTTTAAGAGATACCTCAGCTGCTGTAAGATTTTTAGCGTTGACTACTCTGCAGTTAGGCTATAGCGTGGGCAACGATGAAACAGTTCAAATTTTAAAAGAAATTGAAAGCTCCAATAAAGATAAAATAGGCGAAGATTCGCTTTTGGCATCGGAAATATTGTTAAAGATGTCAGCACCTGCGCCCGTTGAAAAGAAAGCAGGTAATGTATGACAGTAATATCTAAAATTGCCGGCGGTTTAAGTTTGTTTTCATGCATAAGAGATATGCATAAGACAGGTGTTATTTATTCAAACAACGAATATGCAAAAGCCTCTGGAGATACCTTTATTTCTTGTGCTATTGGTACTCAAAAAGCTGATAAAATATCATATAAGGATGCCCAAAGAAAAAATTGGCTATTAAGAAATAACTTTATGGGCGGTATAAATGAAGGCATGGCAAAAGTTGGCGGGTACTTTAAAGGAGTAGCCGATTCAGCTACCAGATATATACCTAATTTTATATTGTCTGCGATTGCTTTGTGTGCTAAAGGTGGATTATGGTCCAATATAGCTACAGTAGGGTTGGCAATTGTAGAGCTGTATGATTTTGTTAGAAATTCGACAAGTATCTTTCAAAGAACCGATTATTTAGAGTAATGTAAAGGAATGTAAAGTTTAAAAGTGTTATTGTTAGGCTTTTTTGCTAGAATTAGAAAATAAATTAAAAAAAAATTCAAAGAAGTAGCAATAAAAAATAATTACATGTGTTGTAGATGATGTGTGAAGATTACACAAAAGGAGATTTAAATGATTCAACCAACTTATACTCAATTTACCCCTCAATACCCTCAATACCCTCAAATGGGTGGGGCGAATGCTGTAAGCATTAATATATTAAATCCTCAGGCATATGGAAGCATGCCTCAAGGTATGCAGCAAGCTATGCCTATGATGCAACCTTCGATGTATCAAATGCCTCAAGCTTCGATGTATCAAATGCCTCAAGCTTCAATGTATCAATTACCACAAGCGCAAGAAGTTCCATATACTGTAACTCCTGCTCAAACTCCGATTGTTGCAGCTCCTGCTCCTCAAGTGATGCCGGAGAGTGTGATGAATGCTGCTCCTGCTCAAACTGAACAAGTTCAGCCTGAAAAAACAGTAGAAGCGGCTAAAACTGCTGACACTGAACAGCAAGCTCAAAAAGTTGATGTAGATGCACTTGTTGCTGATTTAAAAAGCACAGATCCTACAGTAAAGTTAGATGCAATAAATAAAATAGCAAAACATGTTCAAGATGTTCCAGAAGTTGCTCTTCAAGTTGTATCTGAACCTGTTATGCAAGGCTTAATTGATATAATAAAAGAAGATACAAGCTCTTTGGAAGGACCAACTAAAGAACAATTAGATCTTGCTAAAAAGAGTGAAAAAGGTCAAAAATTAACTGATAAAGAAACTGAAATATTGAATAAATTATCTCCAAGAGATGCAGCAAACGGAAACAAAGTTTTCGCACTATACACTCTTGCAATGATTCAAAAATTACAAAGAGATGAATTAAATCAATACATAGAAACACAAAAAGCAAATGGTGAACAACCTATTAATCCTTTAAAACTTGAAGATTTAATGGGATATAATGATATCGTAAATATAATTAAAAATGATTCAAGACCAGAAGTGAAAGTAGCTGCAATTCAAGCTCTACAATATGTTGCTCAACCTGAAGATAAAGCAACTGTTGAAAAAGTTCTTGCTGAATCCTTAAAATCAAAAGATGAAGCAATCAAAAATGTTGCAGTTGAAACAATGAATAAATTTCAAGCGTAATTGATCATTTAAATTGTGTAATTTTCAAAAATGCTCGTTTATTGTAAACGAGCATTTTTATTTGTTTTTTGACGAATATATGTTTAGATAGACCCAGTAAGAAGAAAGTATTTTCTTGATGTAATTCTTTGTTTCAAGATAAGGTATATTTTCTACAAAAACATCAATTTCGTCTGATTGTATCGAAGGGTTATCCATCCATTTGTTTATATTTCCCGGTCCTGCATTGTATGCAAGTATTGCTAAAAATTCATTTCCTTTAAAATAATTAACAAGGTAGGTGAAATATTTTAACCCTATTCTTATGTTTTCTTCAGGATTTAGCAGAGTTTCATCAGATACTTGCCTTTTTTCTATAAAATTAGCTGTGTTTTTCATTATTTGACTAAGGCCGATTGCTCCTACTGAACTTTTTGCGCATCTATCAAAATGGCTTTCTTCTCTAACTAAACTTAAAAATAAGTATGGACTTTGTTTAAATATTTTGGCTGTGTCATTTATTTCTGTTTCATAAACGACAGGATACATTAATTTTAATTCGTAGTTTGAGAATTTGATTTCTGCTTTTTCGCTTTCATCTGTTTTTTGATTTTCGCTTGTTATTTCCTCTTTCTTTTCTGCAGGATTTAATCTTCTGTTTAATTCATTTCTTGCTGTCGTGATTGATTTTGGGTAATTTTCTTCTTTATTTAAAACCCAAGATTTAATAAAATCGTTTTGTATTTTAAGTTCGTCTATTGTTTGAAAATCATTGTTATTTGCAAGAATTAACAATAATTTATCTTTGAAAAGGAATTTGTTAATTAAATCAATATCGTAGCTTGATATAGGCTTTTTAACAATCATTTTTTTAGCTTTTGACATTTTTAACTGCCTTGCAGATAAAAATGCGTAGTAGCTTAAAGGATAATCATTGATAACACTATAGAATGTTTCTCTTGCCTGCTGGTTTTTTCTTTCTTTTAATAGAACTCTGCCATACCAATATGTTACTCTTGGTGCATCTTGCGTGTTTGAATAAAGAAGCTTATGTTTTTTTGCAAGTGATTCGCAAACTTTATATCTTGAAAGCTTGTAGTTATACCAAAAGATTTCCCATAAAGAATTGGATGCCCAAATTGAGTTTGGGTATTCTTGCATAACATATTCATATAATTTAATAGCTCTTATTGAAGTTGAATTTTCTGCCAGTTTATAGCTGATTGTAGGGTAAGCGTATGTGTCTTTGTACTTTGTATATAGTTCCTGCAAGAGTGATATTTTATCTGTTTTAGTTAGAACTGTTAATCTATCAATTGAGGAGCTTATTTCTTTTTCATCTACTTTTGAATTTTTTGAGGAAAGACCTTTTATGATTACAGCTTTTTCTGCTTCATAATTTTTCAAACCTTTTTGGCATTTTGATATTTTATACCAATTATCTTGAAATTCGCCCGTTGAATATATGTTTAATGCTTTTTCATACTCTTTATTTAAAAGATATGCATTTGCAATAATTTCATAATCATCTGAAGTTAGATAAGTATTTATGTTTTGAAGTTTATCAAGCGCATTTAATGCAAATTTGCCTGTTGGCGCATAATTTAAATATTCTATAAATTTTTCTTTTGCTTTTATTTTATCTTTGTTTTGTATTATCTCAGCCGCTTTATAAGCGCTTGCAATTGCAAAATCGTTATTTGGGAAGTTTTCGTGGATATATTTGAATTTTTTGTATAATTGTGTTTTTGAATTCGTTTTTAATTCTTCAGATAATAATGCCTCATAATAAAGTGCATAAGGTTTTATGTTGTTGTCTTTTGTTAATTTTGCAAGTTCTATAATTTTAATATGCGCTGTTTTTTTATCTTGCAGATTATTTGCGCATTGAAATTGTTTTAAAAGTGAAAGTTGATATAAATTGGAAAATTTTTTAATTTGCTTGAAGTTGTAGTATGCATCTGAGTAATTTTTTTCATTATAAAATTGCATACCTTGTTTATAAAGTCTTTTTGCTTTGTTATCGCATTTATATTTAAAAAATAAACCAAAAACAAAGAGAAATAAGATAATTAATATACTTAAAAGTATTTTTAAATTTTTAATAGACATATTTCTAATATACTTGATTTTGCAATTTTAAATCAAATTGTAACTATTCTTTTTTTGAAATCCTTGCATAATGCGTTTTTTGAATTTGTTTTATATATTTACATTATGATAATTAAAGAATATGTATATTTACCGTTTGATATAGTTATAATAAAGCTTTAAAAAAAGAGGGATAAACCCTCTTTTAATAATTGTTTTCTTGAATAAAGAAATATGCTTTAGGATGAGCACACACAGGACAAATTTCGGGTGCTTCGGTTGAATTTAATCTGAAACCGCAGTTTCCGCATTCCCATTGTTGTTTTTCATCTCTTTTGAATACTTTGTTATTATTTAAATTATCTAGTAGCTTTTTGTATCTTTCTTCATGGTGAGCTTCAACTGTTGCAACACCTTCAAATAGTCTTGCAATTTCATCAAAGCCTTCTTCTCTTGCAATGCGGGCAAATTCCGGATACATTGAAACATGTTCATAGTTTTCACCTGCGATACAATCTTTAAGGTTTTCTTCTGTTGTTGGGATTTTACCGCCATGAAGCAACTTAAACCAGATTTTTGCATGTTCTTTTTCGTTGTTTGCTGTTTCTTCAAATACTCTTGCCATTTGAACAAAACCATCTTTTTTTGCTTGAGCAGCGTAGTAGGTGTATTTGTTTCTTGCTACTGATTCACCTTTTAGCGCTTCATACAAGTTGGCTTCTGTTTTTGAACCTTTTAAATCCATTGTTTTTCTCCTGTTTACTTTAATCTTCTATTGCATGTTTACAATCTTTGCAGATGCCGTTTTCGTCAAGTTCTCTGTATTTCCAGCAACGGGCACATTTTTTACCTTTTGCTTTTATGACTTTGACATTGTAGTCTTCTGAATTATATTCATTTAAGATTTCTGCATTTTGATTTTCAGTATAAACATGGGATACAATATATAAATCCCCCAATAGCTTAGAATATTTGTTTAATAGTGCCATTTTTTCTTTGTCGTCGGATGAAATAATAATATCAGCTTCCAGTGATGAACCTATTGTTTTTGGTTCATTTGAACGCAGTGGTTCAATTGCTTTTGACACTATTTCTCTTGTTTTTAACAGTTTTGAAAATTCTTCATCAAGCGCTTCATTTTCCCATTCGGGCTTTGCTTTTGCCCAATCAGTCAAAAGAACACTTTTTCTGTCTTTTAAATTTTCATTCATATTAAGCCAGATATCTTCTGCTTGATGAGGCATAACCGGAACCAAAATTTTTAATAGAACATGCAAAATTTCATACATAACACTCTGGCATGCTCTTCTTGAGAGTGATTTTTTGCCTTTTGTGTAGAGTCTATCTTTTACAATATCAAGATAGAAAGAGCTTAAATCTGCGCTTGCAAAGTTTTGTAAGTGTTGAAAATATTTGTAAAATTCATACGTTTCAAATGAGCTATCCACGTTTTTAATTAGTTTTGCAAGTTTTGATAGAGCAAATTTATCTATTTCTTCAAGATTGTCATATTCTACGTAATCTTTTTTAGGGTCGAAATCAAATAAGTTACCAAGCAAAAATCTTATAGTGTTTCTTGTTTTTTTGAACACTTCAACAAGTTGTTTAATTAGATTATCGCCGATTTTAACATCGTTTCTGTAATCTACGCTTGCAGCCCATAATCTTAAAACGTCGCAACCGTAAACTTTTATAATTTCTTGCGGCGCAACAACGTTGCCTAATGATTTAGACATTTTTCTGCCTTCGCCATCCAGTACAAAACCATGGGTTAAAACGTTTTTATAGGGCGCGATTTCCTTTGTTGCGCTTGCAATTAACAATGATGATTGGAACCAGCCTCTGTGCTGATCTGAACCTTCAAGGTACATATCAACAGGAAGAACCTCGCTTCCGTCTGTTTGAAATTCATCTTTTCTTGCTTCAACAACAGCAGCCCAAGATGAACCGGAATCGAACCAAACATCCATTATGTCGTTTTCTTTAATGAATTCTTCGCAGCCGCATTCGCATTTATATCCTTGCGGAAGAAAATCTTTTGCTTCATATTTTACCCAAGCATCCGAGGATTCTTCTCTGAATTTATCAGCTATGATTTTAATTGTTTCTTCATTTATTATTGATTTTCCGCATTTTTTACAATAAATAATCGGAATAGGCACACCCCATGCTCTTTGTCTTGAAATGCACCATTCGGAACGATTTTCAACCATGTTTGAAATTCTTTTTTCGCCTGATGAAGGATACCAATTTACTTTTTTGATATTTTCAAGGGCATTATCTTTAAACATAGAAACTTTAACAAACCATTGAGGAGTTGAACGGTACATAACAGGGTTTTTGCATCTCCAGCAATGCGGGTAAGAGTGGCTTATATCTTGAGATTTAATCAGAGCGCCGCAATCTTTTAATTTTTCTATTACCATTCTATCGCCTTTATAGTATGGAATTCCTTTTAAATCAGGAACCTCATCCGTCCAGCAGCCTTTTGAATCAAACGGAGAAAATGTTTCAAGACCGTATTTTTGCCCTACTTCCCAGTCTTCAAGACCATGTCCCGGGGCAGTATGAACGGCTCCAACTCCGGCATCAAGCGTAACGTGATCGCCGAGTATTATTAGCGATGTTTTTTCGTATAAAGGATGTTTTGCTTTGAAATATTCAAATTCAGATCCCTTTAGGGTGCCTAGGATTTTGATATTTTCCCATTCAACTTCTTTAGTGAAGTTTTCAAGTAATTCACTTGCAACAAAATAATTTTCGCCGTTGTATTCAAAAATTGTGTAGTCAAATCTTGAATTCAAGCAAATTCCAAGATTTGAAGGAATTGTCCAAGGAGTTGTTGTCCAGATGATTGAATATAATTTATTATTTGTTTCAATGTTTGCTTTTTTGTATAGTTTTTCGCTTTCCAATACTTCAAATTTTACATAAATTGAAGTTGATGTGATATCTGCATATTCAACTTCTGCTTCAGCTAATGCTGTTTCACAGTCAGCACACCAATAAACAGGTTTTAAACCTTTTTGGATATATCCTTTTTTATACATATCCCAAAAAAGCTCAATTTGTTTTGCTTCAAAATCCGGTGCAATTGTAATATAGGGATGTTCCCAATCACCTAAAACACCAAGACGTCTAAAGTTTGCTTCTTGTCCTTTTAGATTTTTTGCAGCGAATTCTCTGCATTTTTGTCTTAATTCAAGAGGTGTTAGAGCGCTTCTTCCGCCTTTTATTGTTTTAACTACCGCATTTTCAATCGGCAGACCGTGAGCATCATACCCTGGAATATATGGAGTGTAGAAACCTTGTTGGGTTTTATATTTTAATACGATATCTTTTAAAATTTTATTCATTGCTGTTCCGATGTGGATTTTGTCGGAGCTTAAGTATGGAGGACCGTCATGGAGAATAAAACTTTTGTTGCCTTTATTTTTTTCAAGCATTTTTTCATAAATTTTATTTTCTTCCCAAAATTTTTGAATTTCAATTTCTCTATTGGCTGCATTAGCCCTCATGGCTAATGTGGTTGAAGGAAGGTTTAAAGTGTCTTTTAATTGTTTTTCTTCTATCATTTTTAATCCTCTTTTTTGTTTTGTCGGTTAAATAAATTATACAATAAAATTATATCTTGTTGAAAGTTTTCGTTTCTTTTTTATAGCCGATTGTCGTATTTGTCTGTTTTTTTATTTTTGTGTTAATATTTTAAAAGCAAAATATTATATTACTTGAGGATTTTATGGCTTTAGTTGATGTACTTTTAAAAATTTTCAAAGACCCTAACGTTAGAAAAATTAATAAGATCATGCCTATTGTAGATGGGATAAACGCTCTTGAAGAAGAATTTTCAAAGCTTACTGATGATGAATTGAAAGCTAAAACAGCTGAATTTAAAGAGATATTATCAAAAAGACCGACAAGTACCGATATTAAACAAGATAGAATACTTGAAAAACAAGCGCTTGATGAAATATTGCCTGAAGCTTTTGCAACAGTTAGAGAAGCAGGTAAGCGTGTATTAAATTTGCGCCATTTTGATGTTCAATTAATTGGCGGAATATTTCTCCATGAAGGTCATATAGCAGAAATGAGAACAGGTGAAGGTAAAACGCTTGTTGCGACATTGCCTGCATATTTAAATGCGCTAACAGGAAAAGGAGTCCATGTGGTTACTGTCAACGACTACCTTGCAAAGCGCGATAGAGATTGGATGGGAAAAATATATGAATTTTTAGGGCTTAGCGTTGGGGTAATTCTTTCCAGCGGAGAATATAACAGCTATGAAAGCAAAAAAGAAGCCTACAAATGCGATATTACTTATGGAACAAACAATGAATTCGGTTTTGATTATTTAAGAGATAACATGGCGACTGATTTAGATGCACTTGTTCAAAGACCATATAATTACGCAATTATTGACGAAGTTGATTCTATTTTAATTGATGAAGCAAGAACTCCTTTGATTATTTCGGGTCGTTTGGAAAAATCTGCTCAAACATATAAAATCATGGCTCAAATTGCGCCTTTGTTAAAAAAAGATATTCACTATGAAGTTGATGAAAAAAATAAAAATATAATTTTTACGGAAGAAGGCGTAATTAAAGCAGAGGAACTTTTAAAAGTCGATGAATTGTTTGATGTTAAAACTCAATATGCTCACTATCTTCTGCAGGCGCTTAAAGCAAAAGAACTTTTTATTAAAGATACGGATTATGTAATAAAAGATAATCAAATTATGATAGTAGACGAATTTACAGGCCGTATTATGGAAGGAAGACGCTGGTCTGAAGGTTTGCATCAGGCAATTGAAGCAAAAGAAGGGGTTAAAATTCAAGATGAAACACAAACGCTGGCTTCAATTACTTTTCAAAATTTATTCAGATTGTATCCTAAGTTATCAGGTATGACCGGTACTGCTATGACTGAAGAAGCTGAATTTGGAAAAATTTATAATCTTCAGGTAACACAAATTCCAACTAATAAAGAAGATATAAGAATTAATTACCCTGATGTTATATATAAAACCAAAGAAAAGAAATATGAATATGTTGCTCGTGAAATAGCAGAGATGAAGAAATTAGGAAGACCAACGTTGGTTGGTACAATTTCAATAGAAAAATCCGAGTATCTTTCTTCTTTGCTTAAAAAAATGGGAATAAAACATAATGTGCTAAATGCTAAACACCATGAAAAAGAAGCATATATTATAGCTCAAGCAGGCAGAGTTGGAGCTGTTACTATTGCTACCAATATGGCAGGTAGAGGTACTGACATTTTGCTTGGCGGAAATGCTGAGTATCTTGCAAAAGAAGAGCTTGATAAAAAAGGAATTACAAAAGAAAACCCTGATTATGAAAATTTAAAAAATGAAGCACTAGAAAAAGCAAGGCAAATAACTCAAAAAGAACATGATGAAGTTGTTAAACGCGGAGGATTACATGTAATCGGTACAGAACGTCATGAATCTAGAAGAATTGATAATCAATTAAGGGGTCGTGCTGCTCGTCAGGGAGATCCTGGGTCAACTAAATTTTTCTTATCTTTAGAAGATGATTTAATGAGAATATTTGGCGGTGAAAAGATAGCAAAATTAATGACTATGTTAAATGTTGATGATGATACTGCAATTGAAAACGTATTAATTACTCGCCAAATTGAATCTGCTCAAAAGAAAGTTGAAACTTATCATTTTGATATAAGAAAATCAGTCCTTGAATATGATGATGTAATGAATATTCAGCGTGAAAAATTCTATTATCAGAGAAGAAGAGTTCTAGCAAGTGAAAATCTTTCAGATGATATTAAATTCATGATGTTAAAAGAAACAGATAGAATTTTATCTCAATATATAAGTAAAGATATGTCCCCTCAAGAATATATTTACGATGATCTTGTTATGTTTATAAAAGAATTTGTAAGCGTATTTCCTCAACTTAAAGATAAAATTAAAGTTGAAGATATTAAAGATTTAAGAGCTTATGAAATAAGTTCAAAACTAAAAGAGCTTGCAACTGCTTGTTATAAACAATTTGAAATAGATACAATAGATAACTTTAATCAAGTTATGGAAAAATATTATGGTGATGATTTTGTTCGCCAAGAACCGTTTAAAGATGATAATATAGTTCGTCACATAGAAAGAGATATTTTATTACAGGTGGTTGATGCTAAATGGATTGATCATTTGGGAAATATTGACATGCTAAAAGATTCAATTGGACTTGTTGCATACGGACAAAAAGATCCTTTGATAGAATATAAAAAAGAAGCTTATAACTTATTTAATGCTCTTATGGCAGAAATTCAATCAGAAACAGTAAGACACTTATTTAGAGCAAAATTTGGTGTTCAGGTTTTTGATGAAGCTGAACAAGCTTAAAAGTTAGATTTGAGAAAGTCTTGTTCGGATTTCTTTGTCTTTTTCAAAGATTTCCTCTATTGTGGGATTTTGTATATTTTTTGATGATTTTATTTCTTTAAATATTATTTTTTCTATATCGAGAAAGTTTATCTTACCTTCTAAAAATTTATAGACGGCAATTTCGTTTGCAGCGTTTAAAATAGCAGGCATGATACCGCCTGTTTTGCCGCATTCAATAGTTAATTTTAATAATGGAAATTTGTTAAAATCAGGTTCAAAAAAGTTCATCTGTCTACCCCAAGGACAAAAGCTATCTGTTTTTATGCCGGATTTTCTTTCGGGATATGTTATAGCGTATTGAATTGGAATGTGCATAGATGGAGTGCCTATTTGAGCTAAAAAAGAACCGTCTGTAAATTCGACAAATGAATGTACAAGACTTTCGGGGTGAATTACAACTTTTATTCTGTCGTAGTCAAAATTATATAAGTGGTGCGCTTCAATTACTTCCAGACCTTTATTAACAAGTGTTGCGCAATCTACTGTTATTTTTTTGCCCATATTCCATCTTGGGTGATTAAGAGCTTCTTTTGCTGAGAATTTTTCCATTTCTTCTCTTGTGTTATTTAAAAAAGGTCCGCCTGAAGCTGTTATCCACAGTCTTTTTGCATAAGGGTTATCTACTTTATTTATACATTGCAATATTGCAGAATGCTCAGAATCTATAGGAATAATAGGGGTATTATATTCTTTTGCTTTTTTCATTACAATGTCGCCTGCCATAACAAGAGTTTCTTTGTTTGCAAGAGCTATTGTTTTTTTGTTTTCTATTGCTTTTAAAACTGTTTTAACGCTTACTATTCCGCTTGTTGCAACAACTAAGATATCATATTGGGTTTTAATTAGTTCAAATAAACCTTCTTCTTTTGAGAAAAATTTTGTTTTGGGATATATTTCAGATAAAATTTTTGCATCTTCAAAATCTTTAGTGCAAACATATTTTGGGGAATACTTTTCAATTTGTTTTTTAACTAATTCTATATTTTTTCCGCATGAAATAGCTAAAACCTTGTAATCTTCAAGTTTATCTATAACTTGCAGGGTTTGTGTTCCTATTGAACCTGTTGAACCAAGAATTATAACGTTTTTCATAGTTAATTATTTTCTTTTTGACTGTCTTTTTTGATAAAATTACACATTTCTTCAAGACGATTGTCTTCTGTCTTTTCCATATATTCTTCTATGTTTTTAACTTTGTTTAATTTTAGAGCAAGTTCGTATAATAAAACACAATCATTGCATAATCTGTATTTTGAATATTGAATAGAGCCGGCTAGGGGCTTGGATTTAGCGCATGCGCTGCAATCAAACAATTCAAATTCGCTTTCAGGGTTTTCTTCAATATCATCAAGCTTCATTTGATAGATGACTTGCTGCATATCTTTGACGATTTTTTCTCTATTATTGTCCATTTTCTTCTTTCAGACTTGTAAACATACCTTGCATTATATTTTGAAAATCTTCATCTTGCAAGCTTGAAGCACTTTTAAAAATTCTGTTTATAGGCAGATTTTTATCGTACCATCTTCTTTTGTAGCTTTGAGAAAATAAACCTACGACTCTTTCTACGCCAAGACTTAATGGGGGTTCATCCAGTTCCCTTGAATTTGATTTAATAACATCGATTACTTTTAAAACCTCTCTTGCAATGTCGTAATGTGATTGCAGGGAAAGATTTTTTAATATATCTAAAACCTCATCCGTATAAGGTTTTATATCGTACCATCTTTTGAGTTCGTAGTTTTTTGTTTGCATAGTAAAATTTTAAACTTTATTTAAAAATCGGGCAATTTTTTAACTTTTTGTAAAATGTACTAAATTTCAATAAATTCGCATAATATTTCGTTTGAAATAAGTATTCCTTCTAAAGTCAGTTTAATTCCGTTTTTTGTTTTTGCCATTAGTCCTTTGTTGATAAATTTTTTAAATAATTTTTCATATTTTTTATAAGTGTCAATGTTGTATTTTTGATTTATTGTTTGAAAATCAATACCTTCTTTTAATCTTAGACCAAGAAAAATTTCTTCTTCGATTTGATTTTGTTTGGTTAGTGTTTCGTAAATTTTATTTGTCGGATTTTCTAAATATTATTTCATATTAAAACTATTTGTATATCTTTTGTTTTTAATAAAACCCGATGCGCTCAATCCGAAACCGTAGTAATTTTTTCTTGTCCAATAAGCAAGATTGTGTTTAGATAGATATTTTTTTGTTTTTGCAAAATTTGAAAATTCATAATGTATAAAATTATTTAGTTTTTCTGTTAGAATTAAATACATTTCAGCTTGCATACTGTCATCAGGCAGGTTTTTGGGTGTATATTTTTCAAAGTATGTTCCTTTTTCGATTTTTAGACCGTACGATGAAATATGCGTTGGATTTAACTTAATTGCTTCATTAATTGTCTCTTGCCATATTTTAATATTTTGATTCGGTAATCCGTACATTAAATCGATATTAAAATTTTCAAAATTTACTTTATTTAGCCAATCAATAACATTGTAAATATCTTTTTTGGTATGCAATCTGCCGATTGATTGTAATATGTTATTGTCAAAACTTTGTATACCTACACTTATTCTATTTATGCCGATATTTTTATAGTTTTTAATTTTTTCTAATGTAATGCTATTTGGATTAGCTTCAATTGTGATTTCAGAGTTTAAATCATAATTAAAACAATTTAAAATTTTTTCTATTTCAACGCTTTCTAACAATGACGGAGTACCTCCGCCAATATATAAAGTTTTTATTTTTTCATTTTTGTAATGAAACTTAATTTCTTTAACTAAAGCATTAAGATATTTTTCTTTATAAGAAAGCATTGGAAAAGAGCAAAATGAACAGTAATGACATTTCTTTTCGCAAAAAGGTATATGAATATAGACACAATTTACCATTTTTACATTATAATATGAATATGAGTTATGTGATGGAAGCGGAAATTATTTCTCAAGGGGAAATAATTGAAAATTTAATTAGAAGATATATTGTAAATTACTGTGTTTTAATGGATGTACCTATTGAAATAAAAAGAATTTCAATTGTTGCAGCAGGTTCATCTTATAATGCAGGAGTTTTTGGAAAGAATTTTTTTGAAAATATATCACAAGTTGAAACGAACGTAAATTATGCAAGTGAAGTTGTAAATTCTTCTTTTAAAACTTTTGATAAGGATACTCTTTATATTTTAATTAGCCAATCAGGCGAAAGTGTTGATACAGTTGCTGCTATGAAAAAAATCAAGCAAGCTGGAGCTAAGGTTTTATGTATCACAAATAACCTTAATTCAACAATGTATAAAGAAGCTGACTACAAGTTTGATATTATGGCAGGCAGAGAGCAGGCAATTGCTGCTACTAAGACTTTTAGTGCAAGTGTTGTTATGTTATGGCTTATTTCGCTTAAAATTGCTCAAAATAAACACATTGATATATCTGAAGAAACAAAAAATATTTATCTTTTTAGAGAAAATTTTGAACTGTTTTTAAAGGATATTGATAATATTGATTTAGCTGCTAAATTCTTATCAAAGAAAAAATCAATTTCTATTGTTGGAATG
This sequence comes from Candidatus Gastranaerophilales bacterium, assembly GCA_944324445.1. Classification (GTDB taxonomy): domain Bacteria; phylum Cyanobacteriota; class Vampirovibrionia; order Gastranaerophilales; family Gastranaerophilaceae; genus RUG14156. The sequence continues at coordinate 16,682 of CALUWL010000006.1, forward strand.
GGTTTATTTTATGCTCTTAGTTTAGAAACAGCGCTAAAAATAAAAGAGACAAGCTATATTAATACAACTGCTTATCCTTTGGGGGATTTTATCCATGGGCATTTTGCGGTATTGAATAAAGAAAATACGATTTTAACATTTGCTTTAAATGATATTAGGGATATTGAATTAAAATTAATTGAAAAAATTCAAAAAACTTATAAAACTAAAACTGTAATTGTGTCAGATGAATATGAAGATTACAACGCTGACATTTTAATCAAATTTCAAAAAGGACAATCTAAAATTGCAACAATTGTAAATATGATTGCGCTTATTCAATTATTAGCATTGAAAATTGCTATAAGATTAAGAAGAAATGTTGATAATCCAAAGGGTTTAAATAAGGTTGTAAGAGGCGGTTAATAAGAATGAATATTGTTGTTTGCATAAAACAAGTACCGGATACTGATGATATAAGGTGGACAAAAGAAAATAATTTAGATAGGGCAAATATGCTATCTAAATTAAATGAGCAAGATGAATGGGCGCTTGATTATGCAATTAAAATAAAAAGTAAATTTAGAGATGTTAAAATTACTGCTCTTTCAATGGGGCCTAATCAAGCGAAAGAAGCTCTTGAATATGCACTTGCAAAAGGAGCAGATAGCGCAATTTTGTTATCTGATAAACTTTTTTCCGGGTCTGATACATACGCAACAGCAAAGATTTTAGCTTGTGCCATAAGTAAATATTTGGGTGATTTTGATTTAATATTAACAGGGCAAATGGCTTCAGATGGAGATACAGCTCAAACACCCGTGAGCCTTGCTCAAATGCTTGATATTATTGATGTAACAAATGTTGTTGAAATTCACAACGCAGATAAAAATACAGCGATTGTTTCTCAAAAGCTTGATAACACAATTAATATGATTGAAATGTCTACGCCTTGTTTGATTGCGGTTAAAAAAGAGTGCAATGAAAAATATAAGCCTTTAATTAATGATTATATCCGTGCTCAAGATACTATTATTCAGGTTTTAGATGCTGAAAAATTAAATTTAAAAAAAGATGATATTGGAATAATAGGTTCTCCTACTATGGTATACAAAGCTTTTAGACCTGAATTGAATAAAAATACGGAAGAAATTAAGGAAGATATTGTTCAAAAAATAATAGATTTTATGCTAAAGGTAAATGAATAATGGGAAAAATTGCAGTATATTGCGAGATTGATAATGCTAATAATGTTTTAAGTGATGTTTCATTTGAACTTTTATCAAAAGCAAGACAGATGAAATTTGACGCTAAAAAAATAGATTGCGAAGGTAACGATTTTGAAGTTGTTGCAATTGCAATAGGTAAAACTTTAGATATGGAATCTGCTAAAAAAGCATTTAGCGCTGGAGCTGATTATTTTACTTTAATTAAAGATGATTGTCTTGAATTATTTTCGCAAACAGCTTATTCATTAGCTTTTATTGAATATTTTAGCGCTAATCCATGTGATATAATTATTTTTCCTGCTACTTCAAAAGGAAGAATTATTGCGCCAAGAATTACAACAATATTGGATACAGGACTTGTGGCGGATTGTACCGGTCTTGAATTAATTGAAAGAAACGGAAAGATTGTTTTGGCTTCAACAAGACCGACTTTTGGGGCTGAATTAATGGCAACAATTATCTCAAAGAAAAATCCTCAGTGTGCGACTGTTCGTCCTAAGACTTTTGCTGCTGATTTTTGGGATATAGAAAATTCGGTTTCAAATTCGTATTTCGAATATCAGCTTAAATATCCGATTAATGAAACAAGATCGAGATTATTGCGAACGTTTTTAGATAAGGATTCTATTTCTGATTTTGCAGGTGCTAAAATTATTCTAGCCGGTGGTTTTGGATTGTATGATGGTAAAAATCGTGAATATTACGATAAATTGGAAAAATTAGCTAAAAAAATCGGGGCTAAATTTGGCGCAACAAGAAAAGTTGTAGATTTGAATTTAGTACCTAAAAATTGTCAAATCGGTCAAACAGGTACTACAGTTTTACCTGAACTATATGTTGCATTTGGTATTTCAGGTGCTATACAACATATGGTCGGGGCTAAAAATTCTAAAAAGATAATTGCAATTAATTCTGATAAAGATGCTGAAATATTTAAGTATTGGGTTTATTCAATAGTAACTCATGAGAAAAGATTTTTTATTAAAATAATTAAATATTTTTTAAAATAAAAAAAAGCCGTCATAAGGCGGCTACTAGACTTGGGGAGGAGGTTTTGATATTGAGTTTTACTCGAATATCAAAATTGATATGTTCATTTCCTCGTCTTAAAAAAATGTATTCTTTAATGTTATTTTTTTAATTTCCTCTAAAAGTTGTAATTTTTTTTAAAAGATAAAAAAATGATTTGAATTTGTTAAAATTATTAGTATGAAAAAGCTTATTTGTATTTTATTTTTCTTTGTTTTTGTTTTTTCTTTTATTCCTGCTAATGCAGCTAAAAAGAAAAAAGCGCCTGCTACAAAGCATAAAATTGAATTTGTTACAAAGGATAAATTTATACTGTCGGGTGATTTATATTTTGCTCAAAAAACATCCGATAAACCTCTGGTTGTGCTATTACATTCTTTTGGATTGAATGCCTATTCTTGGAAAACTCTGGCACAAGCGCTTAGGTTACAAGATTATAACGTTCTTGCAATGGATTTAAGAGGACACGGCAGATCGGTTTATACAGAAAGTTTAAAGTTAAAATCCAGATATAAGTTTAGTCAGTCTGATTGGCAAAAATTGCCCAATGACGTTATAGAATCAATTGCATATGTTAAGGCAAATTACCCTAAAATAAATTGCAATGATGTAATTATCGTGGGGGCTGATTTAGGTGCAAGCGCTGGTATACTTGCAGGTAAACTTATGAAAAAAGAACCTGTGAAATTTGTCATGATTTCTCCAATGTTAAATTTTAAAGGCCTTTATATTCCATATAAAGTTGCAAGTTATACCAATACTAAATTTATGGTTATTTTATCTAAGACAGATAAGATTTTATTTAATTTTTATACTTCAACAAAACCTTTTATAAAAGTTTATCAAACAGGTGGTCCCGGAAATCAACTTTTGAAAGTTAACCCGCAAAGCACAGATGATATAATCAATTTTATCAATTAATGTTTTTTCTTGTAGCGTTTGCCAAAAACTTCATGTACGTTTTCGGTTGATAAAAATGCATCTTTATCAATTGAGAGAACCAATTCTTTTAATTTGTAAAGCTCAATTCTTGGAACAACGCAATATACCATTGTTTTTTTAGCTTTGCTGTATCCGCCTTGAGCGTCTATGTAAGTTACAGTTTTATTAAGGTTTTCAATAATTGCTTGGCCCAGTTCTCTACCCTTATCTGATATTATTCTTATTGATTTTTCTTCGCTTAGACCTTGTACTATGCTATCTATTGCTCTATAAGCTATAAGATAAGTCAAGGTTGAATACATTGCTTGCTCCCAGCCGTATAAAAACCCTGCGCTTGCAAAAATAAATACATTTATAAACATTATTATTTCGCCTACAGAATAAGGGTATTTTTTTGAAATTTTCATGGCTAAAATTTCTGTTCCGTCCATACAAGCATTGTTTTTTAATACTATTCCAACTCCGACTCCAAGTATTCCTCCGCCAAAAAGTGCTGATAATAATAAATCTCCGGTTACTTTTGGTATATGGTGGCAAAAATTTACAAAACCCGCCAGTGCTACAACGCTATATAGAGCAGTAAAGATAAATTTTTTGCCAAATTCATTCAAGGCAAGAAGTACAAACGGTATATTTAGAATTATCAAAAATATTCCAAGGTTTGCTTTTGTTATATAGCTTGCCATAATTGAAATACCTACGATACCGCCATCTATTATTTGATTGGGTACCAAAAAACATTCGAGTGCAAATGCTGCTAAAAATGCGCCAATTGTGCAAAATATCAAATTTATAATTATTTCTTTCATAAGATTTATGATAGAATATTTTTATGAAAAAGTATATATCTTTAACAATTATTTTAATATTAATATTTTTTCTCTCCGGATGCAGTTTTATAAAAAAGCATAAGGAATTATCTGATCTTGAGGCTATTAAAGAAAGAGGATATTTGATTGTTGGCACAAAAACGGACTCTCCTCCCTTTGGTTATTATAAAGATGGCAAATTAACAGGTATAGATATAGAAATTGCACAAAATATTGCAAATTATATTTTTCAAAACGAGTCTTCTGCTAATGTAAAGTTTGTTAACGTTAATGCCCAAAATAGAATAGAAAAACTTAATTCAAAAGATGTTGATATTTTGGTTGCAACCATGAGTATTAATGAAAAAAGAAAGCTCGTTATGAGTTTTTCCGTACCGTATTTTGTAGCTAATCAGAAAATTATGGTTCGAAAAACTTCTAAAATCACTCATCTGCAATATTTTAATAAAAACGGAAGATTGGCTGTAGTTATGGGTACAACCGGAGAAAAAATTTCTCATCTTGTAGCACCTAATGCTCACTTTGTTGGAACAAAAAGCTACAATGAAGCTTTTAATTTGCTTTTAAATCGCCAAGTTGACGCCATTTTAGGAGATGATTGCATACTAAGAGGGTATTTAACGGATGAATTTAGAATAATAAATAAATCGTATTCCAGAGAATATTATGCAGTTGCGATTAGAAAAGCTGATGATTCTAAAGATTTGTTAAATTTAATTAATTCGGCTTTAGCCGTCATGCTTGATGAAAGGCGTCTAAATCTCATAAAAGCACGCTATTTTATTTAGCAAAATAATATTTTTTGTTTATAATTGTTTTATAAATTTTTTTGGATGATTTTATGGATAGAGAAAAAATAAAAAAAAGGTTATATTTTTGGCATTTTTTCCTGTGGATATTTTTGTTTATAACCTTGTATCAAGCATATATGGTATATTTTGTTGATATTACTTCTACAAAATCAAAATGGGTAGCGCTTTTTGCAGGAGTGCTTGCATTGTTGTGTTCTTCTATAAAAATTTGTGAAAATCTTTTTTATAATCATAAGGATTTAATTGTTGAAAAAATAGTGAAATATTTTGATAGCGGACTTATGATCTTTTTTAAGAAAAACCTAAAATTTTTATTTTTGTTAAGTATTGTTTTGTGTTTATTTCTGAATAAAATTTTTGGACTTTCTTTTGTTGTTTGCTTTGTTTGTGGAGAAGTTGTTTCTTTTTTAGTTTATTATGTCGGAATTTTTATTTCTTCAAGAACATCAATAAGGGTTATAAAAGCCCTTGATAATCAAACAAATGTTTCTTTTAAGCTTGCGTTTAATTCAGGTATAGTTATATCTATGGCAATTGTTGGACTTTTTCTGTCCACTATTGCAATTTTGTTTCACATATATAAGGATTATGAAATTTTAACAGGCTTTTTGTTAGGTATATCTTTATGTGCTTTTATTAATTGTTCATCAAGCGCAATAATTAAAAAATCAGCTGATTGTGCTTCAGGTTTTGTTTCCGGTTTTATGGCAGAAATTGATTCTTATGACAAGCGCTCGCCTATTTTGCTTTTGAGGAGCGTATCTAAGACGTTATTTAATCTTTCGTCGTTTTCATCAGATATGTTAATGACCTTTGCTTCTATTGTAATAGCATCCATGGTTCTTGGGGCTTTTGCGTATAATTTAATGGGTTGTTTTTTGCCGTTAATTGTTGCTTCAAGCGGTGTATTTGCTGCAATTTTTATTATTCTAACAATGAGAATTAATAAAATTTATAATCCTGTTGGTATACTGTTTTCATCTGCTCTAAAGACAATAATTTTATTTGCCGCAATTACTTTTTATTGTATTAAAACTTGGATTCCGGATGCAATGGGATTGTTTTATGCTTGTTTATCAGGTGCTTTGGGTGGTTTTATTGTATGTTTTATTAGTTCTAATTATGTTTTTGAAAAATTTAAACCCGTAAAAAATATATCCAATGCTGCAATAGCAGGTTTTACCCCTTCTTTTTTGCAAAGTGTGCGCGAAGGCTTTATGAGCGTGTTTTTGCCTGTTTTGTTTACTCTTCTTATTTTCGTGTTTTCTTTTTTGGTGGCTGAAGGATTTGAAATGCCCTTATTTGGACTATACGGTGTTTCTTTATCTGTTCTTTCTATGGCTTCAACTTTAGGTATTATGATGTGCATTTATACATTTGGTTTTATGCTTAATTCATCAAATGAAGCAATAAGAACCTACGAAAATGCCGAGGCTTTAAAGTTAAATACAAAACACATTACGTTTCTGGGTAATGTTGCTTTTTGTATCATATCTCTTTGTAAAAATTATTTTAATATCTTGAGTATTTTGTGTTCTGTTGTTGTATTGATTGCATACACTTTAGTCGCAAATATTCAGGAATTGGATATTTTAAATCCTTATGTCCTTGCTTCATTATTGTTGGGCGTATCTTTCCCCTTTTTGTATATTGCTTTTATGTTAAGCGGTATTTCCAAGACATCAAAAAGACTTGTTGTTGAAGTTAAACATCAATTTAGAAATTTCCCTCAGATTTTAAGGTTTGAAATGCGTCCGGATTATGAAAAATGTGTTAATGTGGCATCTAAAAACGCTATTATTCAAGCTTTATTTTATATGATATTAGTTAGTTTAATCGTTTATTTTGCAACATTGTTTTTTAGCATTGAAGCTCCTGTTTCAATGGTTTTCGGATTGGTATTATCTTCGGTTGGATTAATATTTTTCTCTGAAAATTCTGCTACTGTGGTAAGAAGTGCCAAAAAGTACCTGAGAAATGAATACGTTAATTCAAACAGATCAGATGAATATTCAGCTTTAGTTCAAAATGATGAAGTGTTTAGTTCCCTAAGAGATTTGATTTCTCCCGTTTTAGTCAGCTTAACTAAATTTTTGGCCGCTTCGATATTAGCTTTTGCACCGTTGTTTATGTAGCATTTGGAGATATAATAAGGTAATGAGTATCATAAATGAAAAGTTTACAATTTCTACAAGAGGATTTGATGATATCATTGATATTACGCCGAAAGTTCAAGGCATATTATCTCAATCAGGGGTTTTGAATGCTCTTGTAAATGTTAGTGTTATAGGTTCAACTGCTTCAATTGTTACTCTTGAATATGAACCCGGACTTGTTGTTGATTTGCCTGAGGTTTTAAATTCAATAGTTCCTGTTAATCGAGTGTATGAACACGACAACACTTGGCATGATGGTAACGGATATGCGCATTTGAGAGCCTCTATTTTATCTAACGGAGTAAATATACCTGCTATATCGGGAAAATTGGAGTTAGGAACTTGGCAGCAGATTGTATTAGTTGATTTTGATAATAAAAATAGGGTTCGTGAAATTGTTGTTTCAATTGTGTATTAGTTGAGCGGATATATAGAAATGAATCTATCATTAAGAAAAAAACAGATAAAATATTATACTGATTTATTAAAAGATAATGAATTTTTGCTTTTAAAATCAGAAGATTCTTACTTTAATTCTCATTATTTATCTTCTCCTTTAAATATTTTAACCGGATTTGCAGGAACTGAAGGTGAAGCTGTTATTGATAAAAGCGGAAATATTAAAATTTTTGTTGATACAAGATATCATATTTTAGCTGAAAAACAAGTTTTTTCGGATGTTGAAATTTATAAAATGCCCCTTGGAGAATCTTTTTTTGAAGCATTTAAAAAAAATTATTCTAAAAAAGCAGTTTTATATGTGCCTTTTGATATTAAACTGTATAATTATTTGCAGCTTGATAAATATTTTGATTTAAGAACATATAAATTGCCCGATGATTTTCTTAAAAATTCCGAATTGGATTTGAACTTACCTGTTTTTGAATCTGATAGAGGGGTTAGCGGATTTGATTTCTTATATAAATTGAAAAAAATTTCAAAACTAAATCAAAAATGCTCCAAGATGTTGATTTTTAATTTAGATGAAATATGCTGGTTAACCAATTTAAGAAGTTTTCAATTTAAGAATTCATCTAATTTTAGAGCAATTTTATATTTGGATGTTAAAAATTCAAATAATATTCTTTTTGTTGATAAACCTTCAAAAATAAAAGAAATTGAAGGTCTAAAATATTTAAAATTAGATCAATTTAACGATTATATAAATTCGCTTGATGATGAAATATTGGTAAAATATGAAGATATTACTTTGGATAAATTTTTATCCATAAAAAAACCAATTCAAAATAAAAAGAAAAACCTTGCTCTGATTTCTTCAATTAAGCAAAAAAGTGAAATTGATTACCTTAAAGATTGCTATAAGAAACTAGATTTAGCAATTTTAAATTTTAAAAATAAAATTAAACCAAAAATGAGTGAATATGATTTAGTTAAGATTTTTGAAAATGAATTATTAAAGACTGGTGCTAAAACAACATCTTTTAAAACAATTCTATCTATTGATGAAAATACTGCCTCAATTCATTATTCAAGTTATGATAAAAATAAAATTTTAACTGATGAAAATATCATTCTGTTGGATTGCGGCGGATATTGGGAAAATGGTTATGCAACAGATATTACACGAACTTTTTATTTTGGCTCTAACCCTCCCAAAATATGTAAAAAAGTTTACACATATGTCTTAAAAGCTTTTATCAACTGCTTTTTATCTAATGAAACCGAAGCAAAAAAACTTGATAATTTAGCAAGACAAATTTTAGAACCATTAAATGATGACGGTTTCTATTTTGGACATGGTTTAGGCCATGGTATAGGTACATCTGTTCATCAAAATCCGCCAAGATTATCTTTAAATTCTTCTGATATAATAAAACCCTTGCAGGTTCATTCAATAGAACCGGGGGCTTATGGTAAAAATAAAGATAATATGCAGTTTGGAGTAAGAATAGAAAATTGTGTGTATTTTGATTTGGATTATAGAAGATTTTCTCTATCAAAATTTCCTTTTGAGGAGGTTTTAATAGAATATGAATTTTTAAATTCTAAAGAAAAAGAGTTTGTTGAAAAATGGCAAAAAGAATATGAAAATTGTTGAAATATCAAGTTTGCAAAATGACTTAGTTAAATTTGTTGTAAAATTGCAAAATTCAAAATTTAGAAAATCAGAAAAATTAATCCTCTTAGATGGCGATAAGACGCTTGTTGGATTAATTAATGATGGTGTCGAATTTGAATATATTTTTTTAAAGAAAGATAGTCCTTTTATAAATAAAGTTAATGCAAAAGAAATTGTAATTGTTGATGATAAAATTTTAAAAAAGATTTCTACTGTAGTAACTCCTTCTAAAATGGTAGGCGTTATTAAAGAACCTCAAACACAAAAAGATATTTTTTTAAATTTGAAAAAAATTGTGCTTTTGGATTCTATTAAAGATGCCGGTAATTTAGGTACTATAATTCGTTCTGCTTGCGCTTTTTCAATGGATGGCATTATTTTATTTAATGATTGTGTTGATTTGTATAATTCCAAAACAATTAGAGCTGCAGCACAGAATATGTTTAAAATTCCAATAATTAAAGCTGATTTAAATTTTATAAAAAGATTAATGAACAATCATAAATTAATTTCAACGGTTGTAAATTCTGATACTGATTTTATGAATTTTAAGTTTGACGATAGTTTTATACTTGCTTTTGGCTCTGAAGCAAGCGGATTAAGCAATGAAATTATTGAATTGAGTGATGAAAAACTAACTTTTTCAATGGATAATGATGTTGAGTCTTTAAATCTTGCGGTTTGCTCGTCGGTTGCGTTTGCTTTAATAAAATTAAACCAAAGATTTAAACCTTCCTTAACCTAAATATTTATTGCCATGATGTGTTAATTATGGTATCATTATAAAGCAATGTAAATAGTAAATGAGGTTCAGATGCGCATAGTTCCCGTAGCATATTCTTTTACAACAGGAATTAACAACACAAAAATTAAACAAACTCAATTTGAAAGAAATGATACTGCGTATCAAAAATCAAGACCTCATCAATATACTGGTGTTGCAAGTTATGATTTAGCTTATGCAAGCATGTTTGATAATGAAATTGCAAAAGATTTAAAATTAATGGGTCTTATATAAGACAATTTTATATTTATTTAATTACAAGGGGTTGAGTAATGGAAACTAAAGATTTAGCAAGTATTGGTATATTTGGCGGTTCAGGTTTTTATAAATTTTTGGATGATATCGAAGAAATTAATGTTGATACCCCGTATGGTAAAACATCTGATGCCATTATGTTGGGTACTATTGGAGGTAAAAAAGTTGCTTTTATGCCTCGCCATGGAAGAAATCACTCAATAGCTCCTCATAAAGTTAATTACAGAGCCAATGTCTGGGCTATGAAATCAATCGGCTGCAAACGCGTGATATCACCATGTGCCGCTGGTTCCTTGCAAACCCATGTTAAACCCGGCGATATTGTATTTTGTGATCAATATGTTAACTGGACAAATGGCAGAGCAGATACTTATTTTGATAAAGAAAATATTCAGCATATCTCATCTGCTGAACCATATTGCCCTCAATTAAGAGAAATTGCGATAAAATGTGCAGAGGATTTAGGTTATTCTGTACATAAAAAAGGCACAGTTGTCGTTATCCAAGGTCCCAGATTTAACACAAAAGCAGAAAGTGCATTTTTTACTCGCCAAGGTTGGGAAGTAATTAATATGACACAATATCCTGAGGCTCATTTAGTTAAAGAACTTAATATGTGTCCTTTGAATATTTCGCTTATAACCGACTATGACGCGGGATTAGTTGCAGATTGTGAACCTGTTTCGCATGAAGCTGTTATGAAAGTCTTTAGCGATAATATTCAAAAACTTCAAAAATTATTATTCAAAATTGTTGAAATGACTGATGACAATAAAACTTGTGATTGCGATAATCAGGCAAAATGGTAATTTATGAGGTTTTGTTATGGGTTTAACTGTTGCGGTTGCTAGAATTTTTGATTTAATATTTTTAATATTGTTTATTACTATACTTTTGACTTGGTTTCCAAAAATTAATTGGTATAATGAACCCTTTAGGTCAATGAAAGCATTCAGTGAAATATTTTTAGCTCCATTTAGGAAATTGATTCCGCCTATAGGAATGATAGATATTTCTCCTATTGTTGCGTTCTTTTGCCTTGGACTACTGAGAAATATTTTAGTTGGGCTTTTTGCAAGTATGGGGCTATAGAAATTAAATTTAAAAAAAAGACCTCGTTTATGAGGTCTTTTTTTGTTGTCTTGTTTTTACTTTTTAAATACTAATACTGCATTGCATCCGCCAAATCCGAATGAATTTGAAAGAACTGCATTTAGTTCTTTTTCTCTTGCTTTATGAGCTACATAATCAAGATTTGCAACTTCAGGATCTTGTTCATCCAAATTGATTGTCGGAGGAACAATTCCATCTAACATTGATTTAATTGCTATAATTGCTTCAACTGAGCCTGCTCCTCCTAGCATATGCCCTGTCATAGATTTTGTTGATGAAACAAGCAGATTTTTGTTTTGAGTTTTATCTCCAAAAACTTTTGCAATTGCTTTTGATTCAGCTATATCTCCTACATGGGTTGAAGTACCGTGAGCGTTGATGTAGCCAATATCTTCAGGATTTAGACCTGCATCTTTTAAGGCTAAATTCATAGCAAGAATTGCCCCGTTTCCTTCAGGGTCAGGTGCTACCATATCGTAAGCATCAGATGATTGACCATATCCAACTAATTCTGCATATATTCTTGCGCCGCGTTTTATAGCATGTTCTCTTTCTTCAAGAACCAAAATTCCTGCACCTTCTGACATGATAAACCCGTCTCTATTTACATCATATGGTCTTGAAGCTTTTTTAGGGTCTTCATTCGATTTAGAAAGTGTTTTAGCTGATGTAAAAGCGCCTATTCCCATATCGCAAATCCCTGCTTCAGCTCCGCCTGCTATCATAATATCAGCATCATTGCACTGGATTGCACGTGCAGCATCCCCTATTGAATGAGCTCCTGTAGCGCAAGCAGTAACAACGGATTTTGACATTCCTCTAAGGCCGTATTTGATTGAAATTTTGCCTGCGGCCATGTTTGTTATCATCATTGGCACCATAAAGGGTGAGCATTTATGGTAACCTCTTTGTTGCATAACTTCATGATTTTTTTGTATTGTTTCAAGTCCGCCTGCAGCAGATCCTGCTATAACCCCTATTCTTGTTAAATCTTCTTTTGTAAGGTCTAATCCTGAATCTTCCATGGCTTCTGATGCTGCAACAACAGAACATAATATAAATTTATCCATTCTGCGCGCATCTTTGGGATCAACATATTTGGAGCTGTCAAATTCAGGAACTTGTCCGCCAATATGCACCAAATGTTTTTCTAAATCAAGATTAAGGTATTTTATTCCGCTTTCACCTTTTTTTAAATTATTCCATAGAGTTTCAACCCCTACACCAAAAGGCGATACGCACCCCATTCCGGTTACTACAACTCGTCTTTTCATACTTATTAAATTCTCCTTTGTTATATATTAAACCTCTTTATCCAGTGTTATGATTGCATTTGCTCCTGTCATGCCTGCGCCAAAAGCACTAAGCATTAGTTTTGCAGGAAGCTTGATTTTTCCGTTGTCAATCGATTCTCTTATTGCAACAGGAATGGATGCAGCAGACATATTTCCGTAGAATTCTATGTTTGATATTACTTTTGAATTATCTATTGTGAGTCTGTCTGCAAGTGCATCAATCATTCTTTGGTTAGATTGATGCGGTACAAAGTAATCTATATCTTCTACGTTTGTTTTTGTTGTTTCTAAAAGTTCTTCTAATTTTGGGGGAATTGTATGCATAACAAATTTATAGACATCTTTGCCTTTCATTTCTATAAAAGGTTTTACTTTTTCTGTCATATCGTTAAGCAGTGGACAGTTTTTGCCTTGGGTTTTTAATGTTATGTAATCTCCGCAATCACCGTCTGAAATAAGATTTATGCCTATTATATCATCAGCATCATCGGTTGCGCACATAATCATTGAACCTGCTCCGTCGCCGAATAGTACACATACGGACCTATCTGTCCAATCTGTGAATTTTGTCGTGGCATCTGTTGCAACAATAAGCGCATTTTTATAAAGGTTTGATTTTATAAATGCTCTTGTTGTCTCCATTGCATATATAAAACCCGAGCAAGCTGCTTTAATATCAAAACAAGCAGCGTTTTTAGCACCTATTGCCGATTGAATTAAGCAAGCTACAGAAGGATAAACATCCTCAGGAGCTGATGCTGCAGCAATAATTAAATCTATATCTTCAACCTTGATACCTCTTTTTTCAGCCCTTTTAAGTGCTTTTTGTGCCGCTTTAATACCAAGCGTTGTAGAGTTTTCGTCGCCGTCAATGACTCGTCTTTCTTTGATACCTGTTCTTGTTGTAATCCATTCATCTGATGTATCTAAAATTTTAGTAAGGTCATCATTGGTTATAATATTTTTTGCGACTTCAAAATCTATTGTAATTATTTTAGCGTTTGTCATTTTTACCTTTCCTGTATGTAATTATAGCCTACAAAATAAGCTTCTATGTTTTTTTGAATTAAGTCTTTTTTGTCTTTTAAAATTTTTTCATAAGCTTTTTTAACATTTTCTATTGAAAAATTGTCGGTTATTTTTGATAATATTCCAAGAGCAATTGAGTTTGCTGTTTTGATATTTCCTAACTTTAAAGCCTCTTGAGTTAAGGGTGCAAAAATGTATTTAATATCATCTCTTGTTTTGTTTATTTTTGCAAGTGATGAATTTACTATTATCGTTCCGTTTTTTTTAACTTTTGAAATGAATTTATCAAATGAAGTTTGATTTAGTGCGACGACAATATCAACTTCTTTGTTTTGAATACATAAAAGTTCTTCATCAGAAGCGTTTATTTCGCAATTGACAGCCCCGCCTCTCATTTCTGCTCCGTAGCAGGGAATAAACGAAACAAATTTATCGCTTAACATAAAAATGTTAGCCAAAATTGTGCCTATTGATAAAACGCCTTGTCCGCCTGAACCTGATATTATAAAGTTTCTAATCATTGTTGATATCCTTAAATACTCCTAGGGGGTATATATTTGTTAGTTCGTTTTTAATTTTTTCATGTGATTTTTTTGGAGATAATTTCCAATTAGTAGGACAACTGGATAGAATTTCAACAAAACTGAATCCTAAGCCTTTTTTTTGATATTCAAACGCTTTTTTAATTGAATTTTTTGCATTTATAATGTTTTTTATATCATATAAAGCTACTCTTGCGCTGTAGCTAACTCCGTCGCATAGGGCTATTTGTTCCGCTGTTTTTATGGGAAAGCCATGGTATTCTATGTTTCTTCCTTTGGGGCTTGTTGTTGTGATTTGTCCAAGCGCTGTAGTAGGTCCTAATTGACCGCCTGTCATACCGTAGTTAGTGTTATTAATGCATATAGCAGTGATATTTTCACCTCTAAGTGCGCTGTGCATTGATTCAGCGAGCCCAATTGACGCAAAATCACCATCACCTTGGTATGTGAATACAAATTTGTTATTTCCCATAGCTTTGTGTGCCCTTTTAACCCCCGTTGCTACTGCGCAGGCTCTGCCATGCGGGGCTTCTAGGCAATCTACATCGAGAAAGTCATATAAAAGAACCGAACAACCCGATGAAGCTATTGCTATAGTTTCATCTTGAAGGTTTAGTTCATCTATGGTTTGGGCTACAAGTTTAATTGCAACGCCATGGTCGCAGCCGGAGCAGAATGTAAAATTTGAATTTTGTTTAATTGATTTTGGTACACTAAATACTTGCATAGCGCTCCTTTAATATATTGTTTGCAGCATTTATCATTTCTTCTTCCCTTAGCCAATCGCCAACAGGTTTACCTATGAAAGCAACTTGAGCATTTGATAGCACTGCAAGTCTTACATCTTTAAGCATTTGTCCCATATTCATTTCTATATCGATTACAATTTTTGCTTTTTGAGATAACTCGTTAAGTCTTTTATATGGAAACGGATACAGTGTTTTTGGTCTGAATAATCCTATTTTGACGCCTTTATTTCTGTAGTGATTGCATAAAGCTTTAGCGTATCGTGCCATTGTGCCAAATGCAGTAATTATGACTTCAGCATCTTGTGTTTTATATTCTTCATAGTCGCATTCGTTTTGCTCAATTGCTGAATATTTTTGGTACAGTTTAACAATGTGTCTGTTTAATTTGTTTTGATCAGGTTCAAGTGAGTGAATTTCTCTTGAAGGACGATTTTTGGCTCCATCTAATCTCCAGTTTGAATTATCGATTTCAGGATATGGGTTTTCGGTTAGTTCTGCTGCTTCTGCCATTTGACCCAATAAGCCATCAGCAAGCAAAATAACAGGAGTCCTGTATTTTTGAGCAAGGTAAAATGCTCTATATGTTAAATCTATACATTCTTGCACACTTGAGGGAGAAAGAACAATTGTTTTATAATCTCCGTTGCCCCCTCCTATTGTTGCTTGATTGTAATCTCCTTGCGATGGGAAAATGTAACCTTGTCCTGGGCCTGCTCTCATTACGTTTACTATTACAATAGGTAATTCATCAGATGAAGCATACGAAATTGCTTCTTGCATTAGAGATACTGCGCAAGATGAGCTCGAAGTCATGACTTTAGCTCCTGTTGAAGCTGCTCCAAGAGCCATATTTATTGCTGCAATTTCTGATTCTGCACAGACGTATGCTAGTTTGTTTGCAGGCATTTGTTTGCTTAAATATTCCCCGATTTCGGTTTGGGGTGTTATAGGATAGCCAAAATAACAGTTGCAGCCGCAATTAAGTGCAGCTTTTGCTATTGCAATATTACCTTTTAAGAGCTCTTTATTCATTTTTGTGGACTTCCGTTATTGCTATTTCAGGGCAAACAATTGCACATTGAGCGCACCCCAGACATTCATTTTTCTCATCTTTAAATTCTACGATATATTCACCCGTTTTGCCAAGTTCGTTACTTTTTTGAATTATTTTTTTGGGGCAAACATCCATACAAAGATAACAGGATTTGCATTTATTTTTGTCAATCTTTATATAAGACATTATTATCTCCCCCATGTGTTTTATTGTATTTATTTATATTTTCTCACAAAATTAAAAAAAGTGAATTTATTCAAAAAGTTGGTATTATAAAATTATGAAGAAATATTTGTTTTTGTATGTTTGTGCTCTTACCGCTTCTTTGGGCGGACTTTTGAGCGGTTATGATACAGGGGTCATCTCGGGAGCTTTGTTATATATAAATCAAAGTTTTGAGATGAACTCATTTATGCTGGGGTTTTTGGTTAGTTCGGTTTCAATCGGTGCTGTTGTTGGCGCTTTAATTAACGGCGCATTGATTGATAAAATCGGCAGAAAAAAAATCATGCTGATTACTGCTTTTGTGTTTATTATTGCTTCGATTTTTTGTTATTTATCTCAAAACGTTCTTGAATTAATTTTATCCAGAATATTAATAGGTTGCGCAGTTGGTGCAGTGAGTTTTGCCGGACCTTTGTATTTATCTGAAATATCGGTTAAAGAAAAAAGAGGAGAAATTGTTTCTTTTCATCAGCTTGCAATAACTTTTGGTATATTGTTTTCGTATTTAACAAATTATTTTTGTGCTAATTTGGAAAATAATTGGCGTGTTATGCTCCTT
This sequence comes from Candidatus Gastranaerophilales bacterium, assembly GCA_944324445.1. Lineage (GTDB taxonomy): Bacteria > Cyanobacteriota > Vampirovibrionia > Gastranaerophilales > Gastranaerophilaceae > RUG14156. Next base: position 33,344 of record CALUWL010000006.1, read on the forward strand.
GTAGGGGCTTTTCCTGCAATTATTTTGTTTGTTGCAATGCTTTTATTTCATGATACTCCTCGTTGGTATGTTGCAAAAGGCAAAATTGATAAGGCTAAATCTGTTTTAAAAAAGGTTGATTCAACAATGGATGTTGAAGCAGAAATTAAAAACATTGAAGCAACATTGAATGATAACGAAAAAATTAAATTTGAAAAGCGCTTTATAATGCCTTTTGTAATCGGTATAGGTATTATGTTTGCTCAAATTGCAACAGGGATAAACGCTATAATATATTACGCTCCAACAATTTTTAAAATGGTAGGATTTTCATCTAATCAAGATGTCTTGTTTGCCACTGTTATTATAGGTTTAATTAATTTTTTAATGACCTTTGTTGCTATAGCGCTTGTTGATAAAATCGGAAGAAAGCCTTTATTGTATATTGGTTTAGGTGGTATGCTTATAAATCTTTTAATTTTGGCTTCAAGTTTTGGTTTTGATTTTCTTTTTGCTAAATATTTAGCGGTTATATCTTGTGCTTTATATATTGTTTCTTTTTCAATGTCATTGGGTCCAATAGGATTGTTGTTAGTTGCAGAAGTTTTTCCTTTAAAATATAGAGGAAGTGCTATGAGTATAGCTATTTTATCAAATTTTGTATTTAACTTTATGGTAACGGGTTTATTTCCGATTTCATTACATAAAATCGGAGGCGCAGCCACATTTTTAATCTTTGCTTTAATTTGCGTTATTTCAATATTGTTTGTAAAATATGTTGTTCCTGAAACTAAAGGTGTTAGTCTTGAAGAAATTGAAGCAAGTATGAATAAAGTTATGATTTAAGGTGCTTTTCATATAGAAAATCGCAAAAACTCATAATCTCCGATAAGTTTTTTTCGTTGCCGAGATATTCTAATATTGCTTGCTTATCTCCGTTTTTAAGAGGCATACTTATCATGTTTCCTTCGTCTTCTATGACATATGCAACATATAAACCTTTTTCACTTGGATTTTTTTCGCTTTCTGTGGAATCAATATATAGAATATATTTTTTTCCTTCGTCTTCAAAGTTTTCTATTATTGCTTTAAATTGTCCAGCTTGCGGGAGTTCTGAACATGCTCTTTTATACATTTTGGTAAAAGAATTTTTTAGAGTATTTGCATTTTGTTTTTCGGATTTATCCATGCTGTTATGCCTTATATGATTAATAGCTGTTTTATTTTCTATATTCATTTTGATTCCTCTTGTTTTATTCTATCATGTAAATCTTTCATACCGTCAAGGCTTAATGTGTATAATTCATCTTCGCTATATAGCTCAACTAATAGCGGATAATCGTGTATATCCGGAAATTCTGCGCTAAGTCCTAATTCTTGTTTTCTGCAAGTTTTATATATTTCTGTGTAGTATCTGTATAATTCATTAGTTAGATTTTTTTCATCCGGATTGTTTTTGATTTTTGCAAGCGCAGCTTTTATATCGTGATATATTGGTTTTGATACTGTTTCTTTGTTTTTCATGGAATCATATATAACATGCTCGTATTCTGCTGTTTCATCAATTACTCTTCCTCTGAATTGTAGTTCTGTGTTTTGACCGTATTGGTTAACTAAATTTATCTGCAGGGCGGTGTATCCGGAGTTTTTAACTCCGCTTGAATCAATTGATGCGCTTTTAGTTGGGAGTGTGCTGTAGAATTTTGCTTGAGCATTAGTGTCAAATAGATAAGCTGTTCCGTGTTTATCATATCTAATTTCGTATTGAGTGTTGCCTATCATTGTTTCTTTTAAGGTTTTTTGATACCAATTTGCATAAGCTTGCTGGATTTGTGTTACTTGGCTTTTACTTAGGTATGGAATGCCGTTTTGTCCTGCGTAATTATTAATTTCGTTTATAACAATATCACCGTTTTCTATGCTCTGAGTAAGATTTTGAACAAAAGTTGCACTTTGTGCTTCACTTACTTTGTTAAGTATGTTTGATTCAATATTTGCGAAATGTTCTAATTTTGCTTCAGGTATACCTGTTTTATTTCCGTTTAAGTAGCTGACAAAAAGATCTATATCTTTGCTGCTTTCAAACATTTCAGATGAAATCTTAAGATTTTTAATGGTATCAGAAGTTAATGCATCGGTATTTATAACAATTCTTACTCCTTGGCTATCTCCAATGAGCCCTTTTGTTTCTTCTATGCTTTCAGGTAAGTCGCATTTTAGTTCAAGAATTTTATTTCTTATTTTGCTATATGTTGAATCTTCGCCTTTTGCTCTTGCGCTTACTTTTCCCGTTTCATTATCTGAAGTATATATACCGTGTTCATCAGCTAAGACATTTTTTTCAACCCTAAAACCAAGAATTTCTCCTATGCTTTCCATAGTATTTCTTGTATAGGTTTCGGATGAATATAGATTAGAAAGTTCTTGAGCATAACTTCTTATTTTTTGATCGCTAACTCCTTCTTGGATTATATCTTGAGCTGTAGCTAGCCTTTTTTCATCTATAGTGCCGCCATTTTCTATTATTTTTTCTATGGCTTCATTAAGTGTTTTTTGTCCGTAGTATATTCTCAATTCTTTATTATTTTTAATGTCGCCTTCAGGTATTATTTCTTCTGAAGATATATTTTTTTCTAATAATTGCGTATCTGGATTTTTTGGCGTTTCTCCTGTGGTTTTAGGAATATCTAATGTTTCATCATTTGTTTTTATTGGTGATATATCGGGTGTTTCAAATTCTGTAACCTTAGCTATGTCAATTGTTTCTTCGCTTATTTTTGGAACAGTAACATCATATTCTTTTGGTGTTGAAATATTGATATCTGCATTTTTACCTAAAGCACTAATTGCTTTATAGCCTCTTATACCGGTTATAATATCAATCATTCCGGATAATCCGTTGCCGCTAAAATTCAATTCGCCTGTTGTAAGATAATCAACACCCATTCCAAGTCCTACATCAGTAGCAGTTTCTACTGCTGTACCTGCTATAGATGCTAATTTAATATTTTTTCCGCTGCTTAGAATTCCTTGTTTTACGCTATTTCCGATATTGTTTGCACTGTAACCTATTCTAAAACCTATAGCAATCAGGGCTGCTTCTTTAAATGTTTCTTCTATTAAGCTATTCCAATCATCCTCATCGGTGTTATTAGTTAACATATTAACGGCATCAATTGTGTTATCTATTGCTGCAGCTCCTAAGGCAACATAGCCAAATGGAGGGAATATAAAGCTGAGTCCGATAGAACCAAGTGAAATTAAGTTTGATAATTTATCCGCGTATGAGTCCATATCTGAAATGTAATTATCCAGGGCAGTTTGTAAATTATTGCTGCCTAAAGCTTTAGAATAAGATTCTTGATACTGCCTATATGCTTCTTCGGGCGTCAGTCCGTTTTGTTTTTCAAATTCTTCTTCAAATCTTTGAGTTAGAATATTGTTATTTTTAACATCTTCATTAATTTGCCACATCAGATTTTCAAAAAAAGGCGTATTTTGGCTTAATTTTTGATATTTTTCATATTCTTCATTTTTGTATAATTCTATAAGTTCAGCAGGGTTATATGTTGCTTTTATTGTACCTGTTAAGCTATCATATTTTCCGATAGAATTTAGCATATAAAAGTTATCATCATACGGTTTTATTGTGTAGATGTATTCAATTTCTCCGTATTCATTTTCCACAGCTTCAATTGATTGCAGTTCGCCTTCGCTGTAGATATCTTTTGATACGGCATTTTCTTTTAAAATCGATGAATAGTAATTATTGAAGGCTTCTATTGCTTTAGTTTTGTCGTTATTACTTGATTTTAAAAATTCACCAAATACTTCATCTACGCTTTTTCCGCTGAGGTTTTGTTGTAATTGGTATGCTGTATAATAGCCTGTATTTAATCCGGAATAAATATAGTTCTTTATTGTATAGTCTTGAATATTATTTATATCATATTCAACACCTGTCAGAAATTTATATAAAGAATTAAAATCTGAGCTTATTTTTGTATCTAAGAAATTTTCATCAAAATTATTTGTATCTATTTGATAGTAAAAATTTAAGAACTGATTATTTTTATAATCACCAAGCTCACTTAATTTTATACTTTCATTTTCGCTAATTTTAATTGTAAAATCGTTGTTTTCATCTTTGCTTATTATGATATCCGGATTGTTAAAATCTTTATTTTTATTTGTAAATTCGTTAAATTTTTCTATAGCCTCATTTTCATCTTGATAGTATTCAAGGAATTTGTAAAATTGATCTACTATATTCCCGCCGCTTTCTTTGTTGATTTTTCTTATAAATTCTTCTTTTAAAATTTCTTCGCTTGTAGAGTAATCTTTGTTTATAAAAGATGTCAGTATCTTAATTGAATTATTTTGGCTTTCAAATTCCTCTTCAAGCATTTCTCTTGTTATGCCAAGCCCTGTAATATCTTTAATTGAGTTATAGATGCTATCTATAAACCCTTCTTTTGTTAATTGACTGTCATATTGTTCATATATACCGCTAAAAGAGGAATTGAGCTGGTTTATGGCTAATATTTGTCCGTATTCTTCTTGGCTTAAATCATCTCTATCTGTGTAATTTCCTACTATTTCATATAAATATTCTGTTGAAATTTCATCAAGTTGTTGTTCAGCTGTTGGGTAAGTTGGATAATCGCTTGTTGTTAATGAATTTGCTTCAATTGTTTCACTTGTTGAAAAGTCTTCATTAAAAATTAGCTCATCTATATTTTGAGCTATGGAATTATCTTTAGGAAAAGATAATTTAATGGGTTTTTGTAAAAATTGGTTATTTATTTTTAAATCTTCAGACATAATACACAGCACCGCAGTTACTTTTATTTACGGCACAATGTGTCAATGTCTTTGATTTTTAATGATATTTATTAAGTTTTATGAATTTTTTAAATTTTTAATATGATGAGCTATATAAATTATGCCTAATATTAAGCAAATAAGTATTATAACAGCGTCAAACTTATGCCAGATGTGTTTTAGGGTTTCTGTGTTTTCGCCGAGTTTAACGCCTACGTATACAAGAACATAGCTCCAAACAAGAGAACCTAAGAAAGTAAAAGTAAAGAAAAATCTTTTTTTTGCTCTTAATATTCCCGCAGGTAATGATATAAAAGTTCTTACCACAGGCAGCATTCTGCATATAAAAAACGACCAGTCGCCATATTTTTCAACCCATTTATCTGCTATTTCAAGGTCATGCTTTGATATAAGAAAATATTTGCCGTATTTTTCAATAAATTTTCTGCCGCCAAAGTATCCTAAATAATATGACGGAATTGAACCTATGACGCATCCTATGGCGCCATATAATGCAGCAGTATGTATTGAAAAAGCACCTTTTGTTACCATATATCCTGCAAAAGGTAAAATTGCTTCAGATGGCAGCGGTATATTGCATGATTCTATTGCCATTAATAGCGCTATTCCCCATGGTCCCATTGTAGTAATAACTTCTTGTATCCAATTTATAACTCCACTTAAAATCGTATTTATCATTTCTTCTCTCCTTGTCAGTTTATTATATTTTATCTTTAAAATTATCTATGTAAAATTTTTATTTTTCTTGTAGGATAATTATATCTAAAGAGGGTTTATATGAAAGATAAAAAAATATTTATAGCAGGTCATAGAGGGCTTGTTGGAAGTGCAATTAAGCGCGAACTTGAAAGAAAAGGATATAGTAATTTTGTTTTAAGAACACATAAAGAATTAGATTTAACCGATTCTGCTGCCGTTGACGAGTTCTTTGAAGTTGAAAAACCTCAATGGGTATTTCTTGCTGCAGCTAAAGTAGGCGGAATATACGGAAACAATACGTATCCTGTTGAATTCATGCTGGAAAATTTAAAAATCCAAAACAATATAATTGAAAATTCATATAAAAATAATGTTGAAAAACTTTTATTTTTAGGTTCTTCTTGTATTTATCCCAAGGTTACTCCGCAGCCTATGAAAGAGATACACCTTTTATCTAATTATCTTGAGCCGACAAACGAAGGGTATGCTTTAGCTAAAATTTGCGGAATAAAGTTGTGTAACGCTTATAACAGACAATACGGCACAAATTATATTTCAGTCATGCCTTGTAATTTGTATGGAATAAACGATAATTATCATCCTGAAAATGCTCATGTTATACCTATGTTAATCAGGCGTTTCCATGAAGCAAAATTAAAAGGTCTAAAAGAAGTTACAATTTGGGGCACTGGCATGCCAAGACGAGAATTTTTGTGTTCGGATGATTTAGCAAATGCTGTTGTTTATTTAATGGAAAATAAAAATAAAGATGATATAAAAGATGGTTTTATAAATATAGGTTATGGCAGCGATATCACAATTATGGAACTTGCAGAATTAATTAAAGAGACTGTTGGTTTTGAAGGTGAAATCAAGTTAGATAAAACTAAACCTGATGGCACCATGTTAAAACTTATGGATGTTTCGAGAATGAAAGAATTTGGTTGGGAAGCTAAAATTAATTTAAAAGAAGGGCTTAAAATCAGCTATAATGATTTTTTGAGTAGAATATAATGAAAAAATTATCAATAATTACGGTTTGCAGAAATCAAAAAGATATTCAAGATACTATTGATAGCGTTGTAGTGCAGACATTTAAAGATTTTGAATGGATTGTAATTGATGGCGCTTCAAATGATGGTACTCTAGAAAAATTAAAAAGGGTTGAAGATAAAATAGATATTTTAGTATCTGAACCTGATAAAGGCATATATAATGCAATGAATAAAGGTATAAAGCTTGCAAAAGGTGAGTATCTTTTATTTTTAAATGGCGGAGATAATTTGGTTTCAGCAGATATTTTAGAAAAAGTTTTTGCTATGAATATTGATGCTGATGTTATATACGGTAACACCAATATGGTAAATCCTGATAATTCATTTCACCATTTTTGGAAAGTCGGAGTGATTGAGGATAAGGATTATTTTATTTTTGGAAATATTTCTCATCAATCTTCTTTTATTAAAAGAGAACTATTTGATAAATACGGTTTATATAATGAAGAAAATAAGATATGCTCTGATGCGGAAGGGTTTTTAGTTTTCTTAAAAAACGGCGCCAGCTTTAAAAAAATTGAATTAACAATTTCAAATCACAAAAATGACGGTATTTCTTCAATTGACAAAAAAAGATGTTTAATTGAAAGAAAAGAAATGGTTAAAAAATATTATTCGGATAAACAAATTGATAAAAGAATATATAAACTTGTCAGTTTTCCTCAGAAAATATTTTCTTTAAAAAATATGGGGTCAATGAAATGCCTGTTTATTTTTGGAATCTTATTTAAGTTCAACAGATTCAGGTAATTTGCTTTTTATTTTAATTCCAAGAATACAAGTAAGCTTTCTTTGTCTTGATTTTAAGATTTTTTTTGAAAAAATGTATTCCCACCATTTTAATCTGAAATCATAGTCTTCGTATATTTTTTTGACTTCTTTTATGAATTGTGTTTTTTTAGCTATATTCCAAAAGTCTTTATAAAATCTTGTTTTGTATTGCCAAGGTTTTTTAACTACATAATGAAGAATAATTGCATTTTTATCGTTTTCAATCGCCTGTTTTTTGCCGAAAAATTTTTGATATGTTTTATAAAAATCACCCATATAATTAAATTTTATATTTATTAATTTTGTTTTATTTTCAAAAACTATATTTAATATATCTTGATCAGGGCAGCTTAATAAATCTGAAAGTTCAATAGTTTTATCTATGCAGGTTTTCATTAGGTTTGTTTTAATTAATTCCTCAATATTAATTAGAAGTACGCCTGCATTAAAGTAATTTTTTGTGTTTTTATAATTTGGATATATTTTTTCCTTTAAATATATTCCGTTTTGTTCGTAGAAATCTTCGCTAACAGCACCCAATATATTTTCTTTTAAATCTTCAATAAATAGTTCTTTTATATCACCTTTTACTATTATGTCGCTATCTAAATATATTGCCTTTTTCAATTCAGGTTTTATTTCGGGGATGAAATATCTTGCAAAGGTGTTAATTGAATAATGTCTTAAATTTGGGAAGCGTTCGAGATTGAATTTGCTTATGTCAATATATTCAATTGTTTTGTTGTTGAATTTTTCAAGACTTTTTTCTATTTTTACTTTTGAATTGTCTGTTATTTTATTTGCAAGCACTATAAAATCAATCGATTCTTTTGTATTTTCAAGAACCGAATACATTGTAGTACACAAAAAAGGTGCGTAATTTTCATCGCTTGCAACAAATATAGGTATGTTCATTTTTTCTCCGTTTATTTTATGTAAGTTATTTTACCATAAAATTATTTAAGAAAATTATGAAATACTTTTATTTCTTGAGGTCTTATGACTTTTTTGATTATTGAATCTGTTTGTTCGCTTTGATTATTATTTTTCTTTTTTGCTTCAGGATTGTTTTTTAAGTATTTCTTTTCGAGTCTTTTTTGATTTAGTGCAGGAAGCCCAAAGCCTAAATAAGATACTTCAATTCCAAGAGCAGCCGTTTTTAATATCGCTGTTAAGCCCAATGCTTCTCTTGAAAGAGCATTATCCTTGTCTTTGAAGAATTCAATTAAAGCATTTTCGACATTTTTATTTATTGATGTTGTGTTCTTTTTAAATTCTTCGTAGCCTTTTTCTTTTATTTCTTCAAAAGCCTTTTTGATTGATTGTGCGTTTTCTATTTGTTTTTGAATATTTTTATCCCAAGTGCCGTCTGCATTTGCTGTCCTTATTGCATGAGTTATTAGGCCTTCAACTTTTTTCTTGCCTGCTTTTTTGTTACCTTCAAGAATAACTCTTTGAGATTCAATTAAAGCATCCATAATTTTGTCAAATATCTTTTTAGAGCTTCCGCCTTCAGCAGGTATCGAATCCATAAATTTAATTATTTCATCTATAGATTTATATCCTGAACATTTAGAGATAAATTCGTCATTTTTGAACGCAACTACTCCGCCTGTAGGATGAACTGTATTTAAAATATTTTTTCCTATTGTTTTTAATTTTTGAAGAGGACTATTGATAAATTCTCTGCCTTTTTCTTTAATTCCTTCAAATCCTTTAAGCGTTGAATTAAATAATTTTTCATAAGGCTTATTTGTCATAGGTAAACCGCTTAATTTTGTAGCTAATCCTGCAACTACTGAATTCATTGATTTAAGAGCAAACAACATAATTAAAACTGTTTGACAATCTCTGAAAAGAATTTCTATTATTTCGTCTTTTGTTGCTTCTTTATTATCAGGATTTCTTTTTGCTGCTGTCATAACCCTTGGGATAATTACCGTTCCCACCATAAGAGCTGCAAGAGAAACAAAAGGATTGTCAGGACCTGTTGGTTCTACTGTCTTTAGCACTTTTGAGATAAATGTATCTTTATCAGGTGTTTTTTCTACAGCTCTGCTAAGGTTTTCACCTATTTTAGTGCAAGCTTTTTCCATTTTTTTTGAAACACCTTGAATAAAAGAACTAGAGGTTATTTTATTTATAGCTGACATTATTTAACCTCCTTTTCTTTTTTGTTTTTTCCTGCTTCATCATATATAGCTGAAGCATTCGGGTTGACTCCGCCTGATGCCCAAGTGTATATTTTAGGAATAAATGACATCAACACGCCTGTAATTGCAAACATTGAAATAAATGTTATTACACGTTTTCCAAGGAAAGAATTCTTGAAATTGTTTATATTTTCTTTTGTTGCATCCAGCATATTTCCGTCTTTGCTGAATTTTTTTGCAAAATCTTGAGCATATGCTGTTATGTATTCTACATAGTTCTTAAATTTAGTTGCGCCTTCTTTGCCTGCGTTGTTTATGCTGTATTTAGCCATTGTGAAATCGGTGCTTTGGTAGCTATCTTTATTTCTTTTTATGATACTTTCAAACACATCTTGCAAATTGGAGAAAGCTTCTGCAACTGTTTTTTTGGCTTCTTTTTTACCTGTAGCCTTGAGAAGTTCTTTATTATTTAGAATATCTGCTTTATCTTTATAGTTTTTAAATGCTTTTAATAAATCAGTTACATCGCTATCGATAGCTTCTTTGCCTGAAGTTTTTGTAATTAAATCCCTTAATACTGTAGCATAGAAGTCATTTTCATTTATTGAATTTTTATTTGAAGCTGCTTGCTGCATTAAGTATGATAAGTTAAAGATATTTTCTGTGTGTGTATCAACTGTTTTACCTGCTTTTTTAGCTAATGCAAGTATTGCAATTGGTGCTATACACATGGTTGGACCTGTTAAAAATTCTCTTATGCCTTCTTGTCTTACAGCTGCAAAATTTATTTTGTGAGTATAGCTATATCCTGCCATAGCGCCTTTGTATGTTCTTGGAAAATTGGTTCCGAACATATCTTCTACGGTAAATTGAAGCGCTCTTCCTCCGTTATCCACAAACTGCCAAAAGTTAATAAGAGCGTCTACTCCTCCTTTGAATGATGTTTGTTCATTATTTTTGTTGTTTGTTTGTTTGGGATTGCTATTGTTTATGGCTGATATTCTCACTAAAACCTTTTCCTTTCTAGGAACACAAAATATTAAAAACTTCTAAAAAAGTTTTTTTGCTATTTTTTTAAGAAAAATTTTAATTTCTTAACAATACAGAATTTTAAGAGCAAGTTTTATGTTACCATAATTTCATAAAATGTAAATAGTACACTTGTAAAAATATTAATAAATTTAACATATTTTAGTTTTTGTTGTTAAATTATTAGATTATTTCATTATTCTTGCCCATTTTTCAAATGCGCTATAATCTTTTTGCAGTTGAGTTTTAAGTACTCTTATGTTGCCGAAATTTTCTTCGTCCCTAACTTTTTTAACAAAAACTACATTTATGATTTTGCCGTATATATTTTCATCAAAATCGTATATATGCGCTTCCAGTATTTCATTTTTACCATCTGATAATGTGGGCTTTGTGCCCCATGATATAAGAGCCGGATTCATCATAGAGCCTGTTTGAACAAATCCGTAATAAACACCATAAGGAAGTTTTATCATGCTGTTTGGCCAAACAAGGTTTGCTGTTGGATAACCTAATATTCTTGCGGTTTTATCCCCCTTTATAACAGAATTTCTAACTGAAAAATATCTGCCTAAAAGTGCATGTACTGCATTTAGATGTCCGTATTGTATTCTTTTTCTTATTTCTGTTGAGCTTACTGTTTCTTTGTCTTTATATTTGTATTCCGGAACAACAATACATTCATAGTTAAAATTAGTTGCATAATCTTTTAGAAATTCAGGATTTCCGCTTTTATCTTTTCCAAATGTGTGGTTATACCCTATTACAATAAGTTCCGGTGCAAAATTTTGAACTAAGACTTTTTCTAAATAGTCATGTGCATTTAAATCCTTGTATTTTTCAAAACTTAATTCATAAAGGTAATCTATTCCCATAGAAGCCATTATGAGTTCTTTATCTTTGAAGCTTTGAATAGCCGGGATTTTTTCTTTATTAAAATAGTTTGCAGGATTATCATCAAAAGTTATTACAGCGGTTTTAATGCCTTTCATTTTTGCTTGTTGAATAAGCGTATTTAATATTTTTTTGTGTCCGATATGAACGCCGTCAAAAAAGCCCAATGCAAGTGCCAGTTTTTTGTTTTCTTCTGTTATTTCATGAAAAATTTTCATTTAATTTTTTATATCCTTATTGGCAGCATTTTTATATCTGGCTTTTTTTCGATTGTTTTTAGGCTGGTTTAGGTTTTCTTTTTGTTGCAATCTTCTGACGGAATATACGTCGTTTATTGATTGAATTGCAAGAATAACTTTTTTAAGTGTGTCAATACTATCTAGTTCAAAGCCAAGGTCAATTATACCAAATTTTCTTCCTTTTAGGTAGGTGTTTGAATATATAATATTAATTCCCAAATCTCCGGTTTTCATAAGAACATCTCTTAAAATTCCAACTCTATCAAGACATTCTATTCTAATGTGAGCCATGTATGTTGATTTTGTGGTGTTATCCGCCCATCTTATATCAATCATGCGTTCGGGTTCAATGTTATACAAGCATTTGCAATCAAGCCTGTGAACGCTTACTCCTTTTGAACGCGTAACAACGCCTATTATTGGTTCTCCCGGTATTGGAGAGCAGCATTTAGCTAAAGACCACAAAAGACCTTCCAGACCTATTATGTCGTTTTTTTTGTTTTTACTTTTTCTTGTTTGCGTATTTTGTCCTTGACTTGCTGCAAGTTCTTCATTTGTTTTTGGCGCTTCGTATTTTTTTAAAGTGTTCAAGACTTTGTGTATAGTGGTTTCGCCGTAACCTAGTGCAGCGTATAAATCCTCTGCACTTTTATAATTCATTTCTTTTGCAGCTTTTTCAATTAATCCTGCTTTTGTAAATTCATCAAAACAAGCTTTAGTAAGTTCAATTTCAAGATTTGTTTTGCCTAGTTGAATGTTATCTTCTCTGTTGAATTTTTTAAACCATTGTCTTATCTTTGAGCTTGCATTTTTTGTTACGACAAAATTAAGCCAATCTATTTTTGGCATAAATTGTTTAGATGTTAGAATTTCAACTATATCACCATTTTTTAATTTAGTATCAAGCTGCGCTATTCTTCCGTTAATCAAAGCTCCTACTGTTCTGTGTCCAACTTCCGTATGTATTCTGTATGCAAAATCAACGGGTGTTGAATTTTGAGGAAGGTCAAAAACATCTCCGTTTGGAGTGAAAACAAAAACCTGATTTGTAAAAAGGTCGAACTTTACGCTTTCGACAAAATCTTTAGCATCAGTTGATTCTCTATCCAATTCCATAACCTTGCGCATCCAAGAGAACTGAATATCTTGCTTGTTGCTTGCTTTGATTGAACCTGATTCCTTATATTTCCAGTGAGCTGCAACCCCGTATTCTGCTATTTCATGCATTTTGTGAGTTCTTATTTGAATTTCTACGGGTTTATTTTTTGCGCCTATTACGGATGTATGCAAAGAGCGGTACATATTTCCTTTTGGCATTGCTATATAGTCTTTAAATCTTCCGGGGATTGGCTTAAATAATTGATGGATTATACCTAATACTTGATAACATTCCGCTTCTGTATCGACTATAACTCTAACTGCCGTAACATCGTATAGTTGATCAAATGTTACATTTTGTCTTTGCATTTTATTATAAATGCTGTAATAGTGTTTGGCTCTGCCTTTGATTGTTGCCTTAATTTTATGTTTTTCCAGCTCTTTTTTAATTATTTCAATTAATGAATTTACTGTAGCATCTCTCATTGCTTTTGTTTCTGCAACAAGTTTTGCAATCTCGTAGTATTTTTCAGGATAAAGATATCTTAAAGATAAATCTTCGAGTTCTGCCTTGATTTTCCCCATCCCTAACCTGTTTGCAAGAGGTGCAAAAATATCAAGTGTTTCTTGAGCAATTTTTTTCTGTTTTGCTGCTGCCATAAATGAAAGAGTGCGCATATTATGGAGTCTGTCCGCCAATTTAAGCACAATTATTCTTATATCTTGTGCCATTGCAATAAACATACGTCTAAAATTTTCTGCCTGGCGTTCTTCTTTAGATTTAAATTGGTATTTACCGAGTTTTGTAACGCCTTGCACTAAATTAACAACATCAATACCGAATTTTTCTTCCATCTCTTTTGGCGTTGTGTCGGTATCTTCTAAAATGTCGTGCAAAAATGCAGCAATAATTGTATCTTTATCAAGTTTTAAATCTGTAAGAATTTTGGCAACTTCCACAGGATGAACAATATATGGCTCTTGCGATATTCTGTATTGTCCTTCATGTAGTTTTTTTGCCCAATTATACGCTGATTCTATTTGTTCAATATCTTCCGGATTTCTTTTTTGCTTAATCAGCTGTTCTTTTATTTCGTCAAATTTTTTTTGATAATCCATTTTTTCATTATACTACTTATCTCGTATTTGTTGTATATTATTTGTTGTATTTTGTTTTGAGGCGTAAATTTGTGTTATTTTCAAATATTGAAGAATTTAAAAAAGCTGTTTCGCAAGGTTTAGTGCAAAAATTTAAGATTAAAGCTATTCCTTCTTCAAAGGTTGAAAACATTGAATTTTGCGATGAATACATTAAAATCAAAATAAAAGATAAAGCTATCGAAGGTAGGGCAAATAAAGCTATAATTGAATTTCTTTCAAATGTTTTAAAAATTCCAAAATCTAAAATCAAAATTGCAAGCGGTGAAAAGTCCTCTATTAAATTGATTCAGCTTTTATTATAATTTAGTAGTTTTAAGTTTTGTAAAGATATGTTATAATTTTTAAAAATTTTAGCATTTTTTTTCTTTAGGTGATTTAAAGATATTGTTGAATAGCGAAAGGTTGAAAGTGGATTTTAATAATATAAAAGAAGAAAATTCCCGCTCCTTAGCCTATAACGGCAATGTTAATCAAAAAACATCGAACCCGATTGACAAGCCGAAGATTATGCCTCTCAATACAAGAACCTCTTCTAATAGACTATATAGCGGTTATACTAATTCTTATCATAAAACTAACGATATAAATTATTTGGATTTAATAAGTGCGATAAATGTTTCTTTTAGTGGACAAACAGATATTGTACATTTGTTTTATTCTATTCATAATAATATTTGCGCAAGGTTAAGTTTAAGTTTTTGTGCTCTTGGAATATTTAATCCGAACTCTAATTATATTAATCTAAAATTAATAGACAAAACAGGAACTTCTTATAATTCAAAGGTTCTTTTAACTGAAAACGAGAATGTAATAGTTAAAGCTTTTCAAAATAAGCAAGCAATTTTTACAACAGATAGTGAATATTTGAAATTGAATTATCTTGAAAATGCTTCTACTCAAATTATCCCTTTGGTTGTTTTTGGTGAATGCCTTGGAGTTATAATTTTTGCAGATAATAATGCAAATCAGTTTTTTGAACTATATAAATTAATTGCAAATTATTTTGCAGTATTTTCTAAAAACAGAATGCTTTCTGATTTAGTGGATAGAAACACTGATACCGATTCTTTGACAGGACTTTCTAATCATAAAAAGCTGCAAGAAGATTTGGCTGTTGAAATTTCTCAATGTGCAAATTCTGACAAAAAACTTGCCTTTTGTATCTTTGATATTGCAAATATTTCGGAAATTAATAATGAATTAGGGCATGCAAAAGGTGATGAAGTAATAAAAGAAGTTGCTAAAAAGATTAAAAAGAATGTTAGAAATACTGATATTCTGGGTCGATACGGCGGGGATAAAATTGCAATCATTATGCCTGATACAACAGACGAAGAAGCAAAATATGTTTGCGAATATCTTTTGTATAACCTATCTTGCACTATGTTTGATGATTTAGGACAATTAAAATTTTCTTGCGGTATTTCAATGTTTCCTGAAGCTACAAATAAGCAAGAAAAGCTGACGATTTTAGCAGAGCAAGCTCTCTATATTTCAAAAAGCAAAAGAAACCAAACGGGTCAATCGACAATAATTTCTACAAATGACTATAATTTCTGGGATGATGAAGCTCTTAAATGTTTTGCTGAAGTCCTTACTAAAAAACATGCTTCAGTTGGAATTAATATCGAAGAAGAATTGATTAATCAGTTCCATAATGAAAACATTATATCAAATGAACATTTGCTTGATGTTGTATCATCTTTAGCTGCTACAATTGATGCTAAAGATACATATACAAAAGGTCATTCTGCTGCTGTTTCAAGATACGCCGAAGCATTAGCAAGAGCTATGGATTTACCTGCAAATGAAGTTGAGCGAATTAAACTTGGTGCAATTTTGCATGATATTGGAAAAATTGGAATACCTGAACATATATTAAGAAAACCTGAAATGTTATCGGATGATGAGTGGTTGATTATGAAACAACATCCTGTAATTGGTGCTGATAAAGTTTTAAAACCTAATAAATCTTTGCATGATTTAATTCCAATGGTTAAATATCACCATGAACATATAGATGGTTCAGGTTATCCTTACGGCTTAAAAGGTGATGACATACCTCTTTCTGCTAGAATTGTTGCAATCGCAGATTCATATCACGCCCTTATTTCTGATAGACCATATAGAAAGGGTTTATCTATTCAAAAAGCTTGTGAAATATTAAAAATGGGCGCAGGTACACAGTGGGACAAGGAGCTTGTAAGAAGATTTATAATTATTGCTCCTAGTTTGGCTACAAATATTTAATGCTATTTAAAATATGTTTTTTAAAAAAATGAGATAAACTCACTTTAATGCAGCCTAATCCGTATTTGCATGAATTTTTAAAATTAATAGAACTTGCTTCATCAAAATATCTTGCAGGGGCTGATATTTCACCAATTGAAAAATTGTTGCTGCAAATGAGCGCTAATAGTTCATTATCAAAAATAAAGTCATTATTTAGTTTATTATAGTCAATTTTTCTTAAAATATCAGCTCTAAATGCTCTATATCCGCTGTGGTATTCGGATAGATTTTGATTTAGCATAATGTTTTGAAATTTTGTTAAAAATTTGTTTGCAAAATACTTATATCTTGGCATTTTGCTTTTTTTAGCATTTCCCGTAAGAAACCTTGAAGCAATGACAAAATCATAGTTATCGTATGCTATCATTGAAGCTATTGCAGGGATTAATTTTGGGTCATATTGATAATCAGGATGAAGCATTATTATTATATCTGCATTAATTTTAAGAGCCTCATTGTAGCAAGTTTTTTGATTTGCGCCGTATCCCAAGTTTTTACTGTGGCAAATTGTTTTAATTCCAAGGCTTTTTGCTATTTTAACAGTGTCATCTTTTGAAAAATCGTCAACTAAAATAATGTCGTCAACAAATTCTTTTGGGATTTCATTGTACGTTTTTTCTAAAGTTGCCTGCGCATTATACGCAGGCATGACTATAATTATTTTTTTATTATTTAGCATTTTATACCTTAGGTAAATTTCTTAATTTCAAATGCAATTCTCTAAGTTGTTCTTCAGATGCAGCAGAAGGCGCATTTGTCATTAAGTCTTTTGCGGCTGAATTTTTAGGAAACGCAATAACTTCTCTGATTGAATTTGCTCTCAATAAAAGTGCAACAAGTCTGTCTAATCCGATTGCAAGGCCGCCGTGAGGAGGTGTTCCGTATTTGAAAGCATCAATCATAAATTCAAATTTTTCGTTGATGTCTTCTTGAGTTAAACCAAGAGCATGGAATACTTTTCTTTGAATTTCAGCGTCATGAATTCTGATTGAACCGCCGCCAAGTTCGTTCCCGTTGTAGATAATGTCGTATGCTATTGATTTAACGTTGCCTTTATCATTTTCAAGCTTGTCAATATCTTCCATAGCAGGCATTGTAAACGGATGGTGCATTGATTTATAGGTATTATCTTCAAAGCTGTATTCAAATAAAGGAAAATCAACTACCCATAAAAGGTCGTGTTTAGATTTATCAATCATATTAAGTTTTTCACCAAAATATAATCTGAATCTTCCTAATACATCAAATACAATTTGCGGATAATCAGCTACAAAGAACACTATATCACCATTTTGAGCTTGCGCTCTTGACTGAATTTCTTTAATTTGTTCTTCATTTAAGAATTTTAAAACAGGCGATTTGACTGTTCCATCTTCCATATAAGTTATCCAAGCAAGGCCTTTAGCGCCGAATGAAATTGCAAGATTTCTGACATCGTCCATTTCTTTTCTTGAATATCCTGCAATTCCGGGGATTTTTATTGCTCTTACTGTTCCGCCGTTATTTATGACTGCTTTAAAAGCTTCGAAGGTTGATTCTTTCATAATATCTGTTACATCAAACAGTTCCAACCCAAAGCGTGTATCAGGTTTATCTGAGCCGAATCTATCCATTGCTTCTTTGTATGTAATTCTTCTGAAAGGAGCTTTAACTTCAACCCCTGCTGCCTTAAATGCATTTTCAATAAGTCCTTCAGTCATTTTAATAACATCATCCTGATTTACGAAAGACATTTCCATATCAACCTGTGTAAATTCAGGTTGTCTATCTGCTCTTAAATCTTCATCTCTGAAGCATTTTGCTATTTGATAATATTTTTCAAAGCCTGCAACCATTAAAAGCTGTTTAAAAATTTGTGGCGATTGAGGAAGTGCATAAAATTTTCCATCATGAATTCTTGAAGGAACAAGATAATCACGAGCGCCTTCAGGTGTTGCTTTGATTAAAATCGGGGTTTCAACTTCCATAAAATCAAGACTGTTTAAGTAGTTTCTTATAGCTGTTACGATTTTATGACGCAGTTGAAAATTGTTCATCATTTTTTCGCGTCTTAAATCTAAATAGCGATATTTTAAACGTACATCTTCAGATACATTATCATCATCCAAAACAAAAGGAAGAGTTTGCGCGCTTGACAGCACATTAACCGTTTTCGGATACATTTCAATTGTACCTGTTTTTAATTTGTCGTTAATAGTATCATCCGGTCTTTTTGTGATTTCGCCTTCAACTTGTATAACGTATTCAGGTTTTATTTTTGATAAAACTTTATGTACTTCAGGGTTTATAGTAGGGTCTGCAACAAGTTGAAAAAGTCCTGTTTTATCTCTTAATTCAACAAAAATTATTCCGCCTAAATCACGAATTGTGCTTGCCCAGCCTGCTAAAAGTGCTGTTTTTCCGATATCGGATTCATTTAGTTCGCTGCAGCTTTGTTTTTTATAGGTTAATTCCATATTCTCCCTCTCGTTTAATTATTAATGTAGCTTTATTATAAAATAAACATGAAAATTTAACCAATTTTTTTAAGTTAGAGGTTTTTTAAAAAAATCTCCTTGGTTTTTTTAAATTTTTTTCCAAGGAGAATTTTTGTTTTGAAATTATTTTATTATATTGCTTGCGGGTCAACTTTTTCTATTTTACCTTTTGCATTGCGGACAAATTTTTCTGCCCAGCTTTCTGTTCCGTCTGGATTAGATTTAAAATCTTTTGTAAATCCGGAAAGTTTGTTGTCTGAATATATGAAGTCTTCTGCCCAACTTGTTGTTCTGTCTGGATTCAATTTAAAATCTTTTGTAAATTCAGAAAGTTTGCCGTCTGAATATATGAAGTCTTCTGCGCAACTTTGTGTTCCGTCTGGATGCCATTTATAATCTTTTGCGAATCTTAAAAGTTTGCCGTCTGAATAATCGAAACTTTCCGCCACGCTTCCTGTTCCGTCTGCATTTTGTGTAATACCTTTGCCTATTCCTCTTATTTCAAGATTATCAGGGTTAAAATATGTTTGTCTTAAAATTTTATCCCCATCTAATTCATCCATTATTTTTTCTGCACCTTCAGCACTTGTATCATCAACAAATCTTCTTATGGTTTTGCCTGATTCATCAACAACATCTTTGAAACCTTCTTCTTTTGCTTTTTTTAATATCTCCATAATTTCATCATATTGTTTTTGCGCTTCAACTTTGATTTCTTCTGCAGTTTTTTGAATTTTTTTGCTTTCTCTTAAAATTTCGTTTGCTTGTTGTTCGATTTTACCTTTAAAACTTATCTTTCCTGTTTTAATTGCAAAAATTAAACC
>CALUWL010000007.1 GCA_944324445.1 Candidatus Gastranaerophilales bacterium
TTTCTTTAACAGACGCTAAAGAAATTGATGAAGATGTTGAACTTGATGATGAAGTCAAAATTGAAGTAACCCCCGAAAACTTTGGCAGAGTTGCAGCACAAAGTGCAAAACAAGTAATAACTCAAAGAATTAGAGAAGCTGAGCGCAAAATGGTTCTTGATGAATTTATGTCTAAAAAAGGCACTTTAATAACAGGTATAATTCAAAGAAGAACAGATAGAGCAGTCATTGTAAACATCGGAAAAACTGATGCTATAATGCCATCTAGAGAACAAATCCCAGGGGAATATTATAAACCCGGAAATCGTATTAGAGTATTTGTTTTAGACGTTAAAGAAACCTCTAAATTACCTCAAGTTATAGTTTCACAAGCACACGCAGAAATTGTTAGAGAACTTTTTGAACTTGAAGTACCTGAAATTGAAGACGGAATTGTTGAAATTAAATCAATTGCTCGTGAAGCAGGTTTTAGAACAAAACTTGCCGTATGGTCAAATGATCCTTCGGTTGATTCGGTTGGTGCCTGCATAGGTCCTCGCGGAACAAGAATTCAAACAATTGTAGGTGAATTGAAAAATGAAAAAATTGATATCGTAAGATATTCTGAAGATCCTGTTGAATATATCGTTAATGCTCTATCTCCCGCAAGAATAGTATCGGTTGATATTTTAGCAGATGATGATGAAAGACATGAAGCTTTTGTTATTGTTCCTGATGATCAATTATCTCTTGCAATCGGTCGTGAAGGTCAAAACGTACGTCTTGCGCACAGATTAACAGGCTGGAAGATAGATATTAAATCTGAATCTCAAGCAAGAGAAATGGAATCAAAAGCTGTTGAAGTTCAATATGAAGATAATAATGATACAGTTGAAGATTATGTTGAAGAAGATGAAGCTATTGATGAAATAGCTCAAGAAGCTCTTGAAGAAACAAATCAAACTGCGCTTGATGAAGAAGATCAAATTCAAGAAGAATCTCAAGAAGTATAAATTTTATTTTAAATAATTAAAAAGATAGGGAAAAACCCTATCTTTTTAATTAGCTGATACTTTAAATCTTTAAAACGATGTATTTAACAATTTTTTATGTATAATTCTTTCTATGGCAAAAGTTGTGCTTATAGGATACGGAAAAATGCTCTATTCCTTAATAGAAGGAATAGAAGCTTCAGAACATAAAATAGTCGGTATCTTTAGGAATGATAGAATTAAATATTCTAAAATAGAACTTTTTTTTAAAGATATATTCAATCCTTCTTGGGATTTTACAATTATAAAATCCAAAAAATTGTATGATATAAAAGCTAAAAGCGTAAATAGCGAGAAATTTTTAAAAGAAATTAAAAAATTAAACCCTGACCTTATAATAGTAGGTTCTTGGGCGGAAAAATTTAAAAGCGAAATTTTGAATACTATCCCTTGTATAAATTTTCATCCTGCGCTTTTACCTAAAAACAGAGGACCAAATCCTTATTTTTGGTCAATTTATCTTAATCAAAAAGTAACGGGGCTTACCGTTCATTTTATGAACGAATTTTTTGATAAAGGCGATATTATAATGCAAGAAGCAATTACAATAGATGAAAATGAAACAGGAGAAAGCCTTAAAGAAAAAACAACCCGACTTGCAAAAGTTATGGTAAAAGAATTTTTAGATTTATATGTTAAAAAACAAATACAACCTATTAAACAACAGGAAGAATTTGCAAGCTATGAACCGCAATTAAGTGAAAAAGAAGTCATAATTGATTTAAATAAATCAAAAGATGATGTTAAAAGACACCTAAGAGCACTATATCCTTGGGCAGTTCCTTATGTTAAGGTTTTAAGAAGATATATAAAAATAGAAAAATATGAATTTATCGAACTTGATGAAAAACATAAAAACAGAAAAAATTATGAAGTGATTGAAAATAATTCAAATTTCTTTGTTTTAAAAGGGTCTGATTTTTTAATAAAACTCTACAAATGATTATATTTAACAAACTTTTGTAATATAATTAACCAAAAGAATAAAAAGAGAGATTTTATGAAAATAATTGCACAAAATCTGGTTAAAATATACGGAGATAGATCGGTTGTAAATGATGTATCTTTTGATGTTAATAAAGGTGAAGTTGTAGGACTTTTAGGGCCTAACGGGGCCGGAAAAACCACAACTTTTTATATGGTAGTGGGATTGGTTAGAGCAAACTCGGGTCAGGTATTTATTGAAGATGATAATAAAAATCGAATTGAAATTACTCATCTTCCGATGAATGAAAGAGCAAAATTAGGAATAGGCTACCTGCCGCAGGAAACTTCAATTTTCAGAAAACTAAATGTTGAGGATAATTTAAAACTTGTTCTTGAAATGAACGATAAATTAAATCAAGAACAAAAAGATGAATTGTTAGAAAGCTTATTAACTGAATTTGGTGTGGCAAAATTAAGAACAGCTCCTTCTGTAGCACTTTCCGGCGGAGAAAGAAGAAGAGTTGAAATTGCAAGAGCGCTTGCTGCAACTCCTTCATTTATACTTCTTGATGAACCTTTTACAGGGATTGACCCTATTGCAATAGGAGAAATTAAAGAAAATATATATAAACTTGCAAAAGAAAAAAATATAGGAATTTTAATAACAGACCATAACCCGAAAGCCACTTTATCAATTACAGATAGAGCAAATGTCATTTTTGACGGCAAAATTAAAATCTCTGGTAAATCAAAAGATGTTGCGGTTGATCCTGTTGCAAAAGAATTTTATTTAGGAAAAGATTTTGTACTCTAAAACTATGGAATTTATAAATAAAATTAAAAATTTTAAATTAAGCCTTTTGGATAAATTTATTTTAAGCCAAGTAATGGGTGCAACTTTGGTTTGCTTAATTTTATTTATAATTGTTTGGATAGCTCCCGAGACACTTTTTAAAATAATAAAAAAAGTACTGAATGATCATATAGGTATTTCAATGGCGCTTAAACTTTTGGTTTTAGAAATTCCTAAAGTTTTAGCAAAAGCAATTCCTGTTGGAATTTTATTGGGTTCAATTTTTACTTTTGACAGACTCTCTAAAAATTCAGAACTTTCAATTTTAAGAGGAATAGGAATTTCATTTAACAGAATAATGCTTCCTGTTATTTGTTTCGGATGTGTTTTATCGATTTTTTGCTATATGGTAAATGATAAGCTTGTTCCTTTAGCAAGTAAAAAACTCGGTGAATCAAAAGGCGGCGGAAGCCATTTTGTCTATATTGTCGAAAACCCTGATAAAACACCAAAGCAAAATATAATTGTTTCAAATTTTAACCCCACCACAATTTTTGATATTACAGTGATGAATTTTGCGCACGAAGGTTATGATGATGCTACAACATTTGACAGTATTGTCTTTGCTCCGATTGCGACAAAAGAAAAAGATTGCTGGATGCTAAAAGACGCTCTTATTTATAAAATAGATAAAGAAGGTATATATAAAAAAATACTCCATGAAGACTTTTACCCGATTTTACAAGAAAAAAATCAAGCGCAGGAAGTATTTGACCTTATGCTAAATACGACAAGAAAAGAAAGGGTCTTTACAAATCATCAAATTTCAAAATATTCAAAATTACTCAAAAAAGCTAATTTTTCTGATGAATACAGATATTTTAGAACAAAATTATATCAAAGATATCTGCATCCTCTAACTTGTATTTTATTTGCAATTATAGGCTGCATGCTTGGTTTTGCCCCTCCGAGATCCCAAAGACTTGTAGGTTTTACAATAGCTGTTGGTATGATTTTTGGTTATTATATAACCTTGCCTTTCTTTGACCTTTTAGCTCAAAAAGGCGTGCTTCCTTCGTTTTTAGCAGCGGGACTACCTATAATTTTATTTATAGCTTCAATTTTTATAATTAAAAAAGTAAAGGATTTATAATGAAAAAGAAAATATTTAATCTTCTTTTATTGTTTATATTTAGCATTTTTTCAATAATACCTTCTTTTGCAGCGGAAAAAATCGAAATAAATAACGATGAAACAGGAATTTGGGTCTTTAAAATAAATACTAAAAAATACGGTTCAAAAATTAAACCCTATATGACTGATGATTTGACTACACCTAAAAAACTTTATGATGACAAATGTTTCGACCTTGTTGTAAATGGCGGATATTATGACGTTAAAAACGGAAAAAGCGTTTCTTATGTTATTATAGACGGTATCTTAGAAGGAAATTTAGATAATCACACAGATTTAGTCGAAGCTTTAAAAAAAGAAGAACGTTTAGATAAAGTAAAATCGAGAGCCGAATTTAGAATTTTAGAAAATAAAAGACATAAACTAAAATTTGATATTGCTCGCCATACAGACCCGATTAAAAAAGGCTGGACAATAAAACATTCTCTGCAAGCAGGTCCAATGCTATATCCTGCTATGGATTTAGTTAATGAGGGGTTTGTGGTTTATGAAGATGATATTGTAAAATCACAAAGTGCGGATATTTTAAAAAGACGTGAAAGAACCGCAATTGCTCTAAAAGGGAAATATCTTTATATAGTAATATTTACAAAAGACCATAAGGTAGACGCTAAAGAACTAAAAGACTTTATGGAAAAAAACCTTAAAGTCGATAAAGCCATGGCATTTGACGGTGGAATTTCAACCGCAATTAACTGCAAAAATGTTTCAATAGGCTCAATAGGTAAATATCAAAGAAAAGTTAAATCATTTCTGGTTATTGAAAGGTAAAAAATATGAAGTTAGGGAAAATTGATTTTTGTAAAATAAAAAAGATAACAGCAATTGAAATTACAACTGTTGTGCTTGCTTTTGTGGCATTGGGAGTTTATTATTCACCTAATTTCATGCACAAACAAGAAACTATGAAAGCGGCTAAAATTAAAGCAGATAATGCAATTTTTACATCAAAAGCTCTTGAAGAATTTGCTAAAGATAAATCAGCAAAATCCTCTGAAATAGCACAAAAAATTCTGGATGAACTCAATTTAACAACTATTAACCCTTATAACAAAAAGGCTCCTGCATACACATTTGAGATTAATTGCAAAGCTTGCAACAGTGTTGAATATGATGATAATTTAAGCATGATTATACTTACAACCTACAATAAAAAAGGTGAGCTTATAGCAAGAACTGTTATAAAACCGCCATCTTTCGTTACATATACAAAAGAAGATTAATTTTTTATTTTATGATATTCTTTTTTTGTAAGGAGACAAATTATGGTAAATACTTTTGAAGGAAAATTATACGCAGACAGTGATGATAAGTTTTGTATTGTTATTTCAAGATTTAATGATTTTATAGGAAGCAAACTTTTAGAAGGCGCAATAGACACTTTTAAAAGATTAAATGTGAAAGAAGAAAATATTGACGTAATTTGGACTCCGGGAGCTTTTGAAATCCCTCTTACAGCTTCTTATGCTGCTAAATCGAAAAAATACTCTGCAATTTGTGCGCTGGGCGCAATAATAAAAGGTTCAACAAATCACTATGACTATGTTTGCGCAGAATTATCAAAAGGCATTGCAACTGTTTCAATGAATTCAGGAATACCTGTTTTATTTGGAGTTTTAACAGTAGATAATATAGAACAAGCAATTGAGCGTGCAGGTTCAAAAGCAGGAAACAAAGGTTCTGAATGCGCTAAAGCGGCAATTGAAATGGCTAATGTTTTAAAAAAAATCAATCTTTAGATTAATATAAAATCATCCGAAAGCAACCTCAAGGTTAATGCCCTATCAGAATAAAACAAATACATTATTGTTATAGACTTTTATTCAGATTGATGGGAGAGTATTTAAGGATGATTTCCTTTAAAATAAAAACAGGTCTTTTAACAACATTAATTTTATTTTGCACAACTTATCTGCCTGCTTTAGCTCAGGAAAATATAATTTCTTCGGTTGTAATTTCAAAATCGAAAGAAAAGCCGAACGCATACGAATTAAACATTGATTCAACCGAAACAGTTGATTATAAAGCAAATATAGACGAAGAAGGCGACATATATTTTGACCTTAAAAATTCAACTGTAGCTGAAGATGCAGGAACAATCTATGATGATGTTTCAAATATTGATAATGTTGTAATTAAACAATTGAATAACAACAAAGTAAGAATATATGTAAAAGGAAAAAACGCAAGAAATACAGAACTTGTTTTTGTAAATTCTCTTTTTGATACATCTAAAGAAACTTCAAAAAAAGTTATCATTAATCGCCCAATTAATGAATATCAACCGACAAACCACTTAAATGATTTAGATGATGAAGAAATACAAGATTGGAACGATAATTCGTTTAATTTTGCTCATCTTTTAACTGAACTGTTATCAAGCTTGAAAAATGGTTCAACAGGAATTGTATTGATATTCTTAACGCTTTTGGGACTTGGAGCAATAATAATTAAGAATTTAGCTTTGAAAATTTCACAAGATAAAGAACCTTTAATTGGTTTAAATACTACAAAAATTAATAACAATGATTTAAGAAGTGTATCAAATCGAATGGAAGCTCTTAAAAATGCCCAAGACGAATTAAATAAAGCACATCAGAAATATCAAAATTATCTTCAAAACAAATACAAAGATAATTATAAAGAAAAAGCAAAACCGGTTAATATTGATGCAATTAAAAAAGGTATAGCCTTAAATCAATATCAAAAAAGCACACAAAACCCCTATCTTGATCAGGAAGTAATAAAAATTAATAAAGATTTTACAAGCAGCATACCTCAAGGAAATTTCCAAATTCCGCCAAGACCTAAAAAACCTGCTCAAATAAATACCAGTCCTTATATACAAAGAAAAAATAATAAAATTGACTATATTCCAAAAACAAATGAAAAATCAAGCTCAACTAAATTTTTAGAATCAGTTACAAAAATATATGAACAATCCGGAAGAAAAGATCTTGCAAACGGATTAAAAAACTCGATATCAAAAGCAAAACAATCAATTTAATATAATACTCAACCAATAAATGCCTCTTTATTAAGAGGCTTCTTTTTATTTTGCTAGACTAGAGCATGACTTTTTCGTATAATTATTTTAGGTTGAATTATGGCATCAAATGTATATACAAAAAATGAAATATTACAGAGTTTAGCTTCAAAAGGTTATTTTATAGACGCTTATACTCTTGATACCTTTTTTGAAAAATGGAGAATTGAAGCCATTTTTGAAGATGAACAAGGAACGGAATTTTTTGATAAGCACGCACTTGATTTAATTTTGGAAAATCTTTTCAGTGCAAAAAATGAACCTGAAAAAAAAGAAGAAGAAACCCAAAAAATAGAACAAACAGCAGAAATTCAAGCACCACAACCTGAAATTCAACCGCAAGTTGAAATAAATCAACCCATCCAACACCAAGATAATTTTGAAATTAAAGAAGAAAAATTACAGATAGATGACAATGTAACTGCAAATCTATTAAATAATATTGAGCTTTCAGACGGCACTCCTTTAATAAATAAAATTCAAGAAAATCCTGATTTTAGTGCAGATATAATTCAACCGCAAAAAATTGATGAACCCTCAACATCAAATATTCCTGTAATTGAAAACAACGAAACTCAAAATACTAAACCCGGTATTCTGGAAGGTGCAATGGAAGGGCTTAGCGGGGATAATATAATTCAACAAAACAATGATTTTAATAACACACAAATTATACCCCCAACGGATGATAATAGCGACTTTGATGATATTAGCCTTTTATCAGAGTCCCTAGAAGCTCAGGAAAAATTTAGACAATATGTTGTTTCTGAACTTGTTAAGAAAAATGTTGACCTAAACCCCAGAAGTAATGAATTTAAGCTTGATATATCAGAACGCACGTTAAATATGATAGCTCGTACCATGGCAAAAAAAATAGCAAAACATGTGAACACTATCTTTTCTGCAGATGCCAAAAATGCAACTCAATTGGAAAATGTTAAAGAAGAGAATAAAAAACTAGCACAAAGAACAAAAGAATTAGAAGAACAAAATCGAAAATTAAAATTACTTCTGGCAGAATCAAACAAAAACTTAAATTCTTATAAGCCAAGCATATTTGGACTTTATAAAAAAGTAAACCCCAACAAATAAAAGTTTTTAAAGGAGCGCAATGAATCAACTGATAATGATTTTACTTATAAGTTTACTTATTTTAGTTCATGAAATAGGACATTTTGTCGCAGCAAAAATATTTAAAGTAAGGGTAACGCGCTTTGGAATAGGAATGCCTGTTGGACCGTCTTGGAAGCTTTTTAAATGGGGTGATACAGTATTTTATATACATGCGTTTTTATTTGGCGGATACGTCTCATTTGCCGAACCCGAGCCGAGCGAGCTTAGCGAAAGCTTAGCAAGCGAAGGCGAGGGCAAAAGTGTGCGAAGTGCGAAAGCGGCAAGCGGTGAGCTTGGCGCAGAGCACGCAGACCGTACTATTGAGCCGAGCGAGCTTAGCGAAAGCTTAGCAAGCGAAGGCGAGGGCAGAAGTGTGTTGAACAATAAGACCGTACATCCCGAGAGCCAAGGAGCGGACGACAGTCCAGCGAACGGCTCGAGGGCAGAAGTGTGTGAAGGGCGTGGCGGTGAAGCGAGAAGCTTCAGCGAACAGCCCGAAATCCGTACTATTGAGCCGAGCGAGCTTAGCGAAAGCTTAGCAAGCGAAGGCGAGGGCAGAAATAAAGATAAAAATGACGATAACGAAACACTACCCATTGATTCACCTGAACTATATGAAAATAAAACCATAATACAAAAGTTGATAATTGTTTCAGCAGGTGTAATTATGAATATTGTTTTTGCTGTTATTCTTGTAATATTTGCAGCAGCATATTATCAAAAACTTCCTGCTTCAATTCAAAATATATATGTAGATGGTTTTTCTAATAAAACAACCTCAACAATAGAAAAATCAGGAATTATCAAGGGAGATAAGTTTTCTAAAATTAATGATAAAAAAATTAATTCTCTTTATCAATTAACTTTCTTTGCTAAAAATTCAAAACTTTTTGATAATTACGCACAAGAAGATTTAATCGAAAAAAATCTTAAAGAACTAAAAAAACTTAATCCAAATATTCAAAATGAAATTAAAGCAGGTACTTCAATAATTTTACCTTCTCAAAAATCCGAAAAACCTTTAGAAGTTAATGAAAACGTTCTAAAAGGACTTGAAAAATATAAAAAAGAAGGAATTGAACTGACTAAAAATCAAATTGATTTAAGAAATGAATTGTATAATAAAAAAACATATACTTTTAAAAATGAAACAAATTTAAATGATATAGCAACAGCGCTTTCAGATACTTATAAACCAGTTAATATAACAATTATAAGAAACGGAAAAGAAATTAATTTCAACAATATAATTGTAAATCAAGAAGGTATGCTTGGTGTAATGCTAAAAATTGAAGATGTTTACACCGAAACAAAAACTCCAAAACAAATTATAGAAAAATCAATAAATTATTTATACACAACCACAGCTACAATGCTATATAGTTTATGGCAGTTAATAACAGGCAAAGTTTCCGCTTCCGATATGCATGGGGTAATTGCCGTTGTTAAAGTAGGCGGGGATATAATAGCTTCAAAAGGTATGTTAAACGGGATTTTACTTACTGCAATGATAAGTATTAACCTTGCTATTATGAATTTTCTTCCTATACCTGCGCTTGATGGCGGTCATGTAATGTTTTTATTAATTGAAAAATTCACAGGTAAAAAACCCGATAGAGAATTCAGCGAAAAAATTAATAACTTTTTCTTTATCCTGTTAATAATTTTAATGATAAGCATTTGTTACAACGATATTTTTGCTTTAATAACAAAAAAATTATAATAAAATTTAACAGTGCATTTTTGATTTTTTTCTGCTAAAATCATTACAGTATAGAGAGATTGTTACAATTGAGATAATGAAAGAAAGAATAGCTTTATTAATTATAATTTCATTTCTTATCGCATTTTTGGTCATTTTCCAAAATTACTTTAATACAATGTGGGCGATTATCTTTTTAATAGGTTTTATGTTCCTGTATACTTTCTATATGTACATTGTAACTAAATATAGAAAAAGAAAATTAAAAAAATGCCCGCCTATTTTAGATTACAATTATCATCCCTTTGTTTCGATTTTAATTCCTTGTCATAATGAACATGAAGTTATTGAAAAAACCGCATTAAATGTTCTTAATCTTGATTATGATGATTTTGAAATTATTTTAATTGATGATAGATCAACTGATGACACAGCAGAAATCATAAATAAACTTTCTCAAAAATACGATAAAATAAAGACTCTTGTAAGATTAGAAAATGCAACCCCCGGAAAATCAGCTGTTTTAAATGATGCTATGAAAATTGCAAAAGGTGAAGCAATTCTTGTATTTGATGCTGATGCTAAGGTTGAAAAAGATTTCTTATCAAAAATGATAATAGCGCTTGCTCCGGCTGATGTTGGCGCTGTCCAAGCACAAAAAGTAATAATTAATGCTAAGCAAAATTTCTTAACAGAATGTCAATATAATGAGTACATATTGGATACTTATCTGCAAGCAGGCAGGGATGCAGTTAGAGGAGCAGTGGAGCTTAGAGGAAACGGAGAGCTGATTAAAAGGCAAGCTCTAAAAAGCATAAACGGTTGGAACGAAGACACAATAACCGATGACCTTGATATGTCAACAAGACTACATGTCAAAGGCTGGGATATTCGTTTTTGCCCTGAAATAAAAGTATACGAAGAAGGCGTTATAACTTTTTCTGCTTTAATTCGCCAAAGAAGAAGATGGGTCGAAGGCTCAATCAGAAGATATCTTGAATATGCTAAAGATGTTTTTACCTCAAAAGATATGTCCCTTAGAGTAGGTTTTGACCTTATAGCATATATTACAGAGTTTCTTTTGCCGTTTTGGCTTATAGCGGAAATAATAATTCAAGCTTTTCACTTTGTTAAAGGTTATCAAAATAGCATTCTATCATCCATTACGGTAGTTGTTGCAACCGGAATATTCTTTACGTGCGGCTTTATATACAGTTTAAGAAAATATTCCCACTACGGTTTTTGGCGTTCTTGTTATGAGGCTATTGTAACTTCGATATACTTTATTACAATTTGGTTTCCAATTGCAATGTTTATCATTTTTAAAATTATATTCACTAAAAAAACAATGGACTGGGGAAAAACGCAGCATGGCGTTGCAACGGTAAATTTAGAGGTAATTGAATAATGGATGGTTACGACTTTCATTTTATAGCAATTGGAGGAGTAGGACAAAGCGCGCTGGCTAAAATTCTTCTGCAGCAAGGATACAAAGTATCAGGTTCTGATTTAAACGAAAGCAAATATACAAAAATTGTAGAAAAATTGGGCGCAAAAGTTTTCATAGGACAAAACGAAAACAATATAGAAGGAAAACCCACCGTTGTAATTTCTTCTGCTATAAAAGAAGATAACCCCGAACTTTTAAAAGCAAAACAACTCAATCTTAAAATTATGCACCGTTCTGATTGTTTGAAATTTATTTCAGAAGAATTTGAAACTTTTATAGGATTGTCAGGGACTCACGGAAAAACAACAACAAGCGGAATGCTATCTTTTATAATGGAGAAAATTCAACTAAATCCTGCTTATGCAATAGGTGGAATTCTCCCTTATTACAATACAAATGCAAATTCATACAAAAATTCCAAATATTTTATAGCAGAACTCGATGAATCAGACGGTTCCATTATAAAATATCATCCAGATTATCTTGTAATTAATAATCTTGAAGCAGATCATCTTGATTTTTATAAAAACGGGCTCGATGACATTTTAAAAACCTTCAAAACAACCGTACAAAACGTAAAACCGGAAGGAAAAGTCTTTATAAATATTGATAACGAAGGTAATAACAAACTTTTAAAAATCATTGAAAAAAACAATATAATAACATATTCAATTGAAAATAATGCTGATTATCAGGCAAAAAATATAATTTATGATGATTTTAATACCACATTTGAAATATATAAAAAAGATAACCTATTAGGTAAAATAAATCTTATAATCCCAGGTAAACACAATATTTATAATGCTCTTGCAATATGCGCTATTTTAGATACCTTAGGATTAAAATTTGAAGAATATGCAAAATATTTTAGAGAATTTAGCGGCATGGGACGCAGATTTCAAATTGTTGCAGACATTAAAAATATTAAAATAATAGATGATTATGCTCATCATCCGACAGAAATTAAAACAACCTTAAGTGCTGTTGAAAATATTAAAAAAAGAAAAGTGGCAATATTCCAACCCCACAGATACACAAGGCTGAAAGGGCTATGGGGGGAATTTCTAGAAAGTTTTAATTCAATAGATAAATTATATGTGCTTGATGTATTTTCTGCAGGAGATAAGCCTTTGGATGATTATAATTCCAAAAATTTTGCTTATGAAATAGCAAAAAAAGGAATTAATGCCACATACATCCAAGGTGATATAGCTAAAGCAGCTGAAAAAATTGCACCTGAATTATGTCAAAATGATGTAGTATTAACGCTTGGTGCCGGAGACATTACAAAAATTGGCGGTATGATAAATGATTTGCTCACAAAATGATATAAAATTTTATAATGATTTTCAATTAACAAACTATAATACGCTTAAAATTAAATCGACCGCAAAATCTTTCTATATACCTGATAACGACGGCGAATTAGTAACTTTGCTTAAAAAATTCAAAAATTCCAATCCGATTGTAATAGGAAACGGTTCGAATATATTATTCTCATCAAAAGGCGTTGATGAACCTGTTATTTACACAGGCAAAATGAAATCTCATATTGTAATAGGAAACACTATAGAAGCACAAGCAGGAATTAAAGTGCAGACTTTATCAAAACTTGCACTTGATAAAAAACTGAGCGGATTTGAATTTTTAATTGGTATACCGGCATCATTAGGCGGGGCTTGCTATATGAATGCAGGAGCGCACGGAAATTCAATAAGCGATAATTTTATAAGCGCAAAAGTTTATGATATGGAAAAAAATAAAATCATCACACTAAAAAAAGAAGATATGGATTTTTCATACAGACATTCAATTTTAAAAGAAAAACCATATATTCTTCTAAGTGCTAAATTTGAACTTAAAAAAGGACTCCAAGAAGATATAAAATCCAAAATGGACGAAAATATAATCTTTAGAAAAAACAGACAACCTAATTTATCAATACCAAATGCAGGTTCAGTCTTTAAAAATCCTGAAAATTGCGAATTTTCAGCAGGTGCTTTAATTGATAAATGCAATCTTAGAGGTTTTCAAATAGGTGATGTTCAAGTTTGGAAAAATCATTGCAATTTTGTAATAAATAAAGGAAATGCGACCTCGGATGATTATATTAATGTTATTTTTGAAATGTATTCAAGAGTAAAAGAAAAATTCAATATAGAATTAACACCCGAGATAATATATATTGGAAACATGAGCAGAAACGAGAAAGAAAAATGGAAAATACTAAAAAAATAAACAAAAATTCTAAAATCGGAGTACTTTGCGGCGGACTTTCAAACGAAAGAGAAGTTTCACTGCGTTCAGGAAGAAATGTTTTTAAAGCATTAATTGAACTGGGATATAAAGATGTAACTTTAATTGATGTAGATAGAAACATAGCAACAACCCTATCTGATACCAAGATAGAATATGCTTTTAATGTTCTTCACGGAAGATATGGCGAAGATGGCTGTATACAGGGTGTTTTAGAATTTTTAAATATTCCTTATACGGGTTGTAATGTTATGGCAAGCGCTATTTGCATGGATAAAATCATGACAAAAAAAGTTTTATCAACAAACAAAGAAATTCCCTTGATTAAATCTGAAAACGCTACATCAAAAGAAGAAGCAATTGAAAAAATTAAGAACTTAAATTTCCCGATTATCATAAAACCCTCAAGAGAAGGTTCATCAATCGGCATGACCAAAGTTAATCAAAATGATGAAACATTGTTAAATGCACTTGATGAAGCATTTAAATGCGATAAAGAAATTCTAATCGAAGAATATTTAGAAGGAAAATCAGCAACAGTAGGTGTTTTAGAAAGAATTAAAGATGGCAGGCATGAAATTTTTGCAACTCCTATTTTAGGTTTCAAAACTAAAACAGAATGGTATGATTATGAAGCAAAATACACAAAAGGCTTAACAGAATTTATCCTTCCTGCTGATTTTAGTCCTGAATTAACAAAGAAAATTCAAGATATAGCCCTTCTTGCGCATAAATTAACGGGCTGCAAAGGTTTATCAAGAGTTGACTTTTTGGTACATAATAACATACCATATGTATTAGAAATTAATACCAACCCCGGAATGACAGATACTTCGGATTTACCCGCCCAAGCAAACGCTATGGGAATAGATTACAATGAATTAGTCGACATTATATTAAAAACATCGGAGCTAAATTAATAAAATGGGACTGCTTTATCAAAAAAGAAGACTCAAAGTAAATAAAATAAAACGTCAAATTGCGGCTAATCGTGCTAATTTGCAAAGAATAAGAGTATTATTATCACTTTTTATGATAATTGGTATTTACTATTGCGGAATAAAAATTTTAAAAATGCCCCAATGGTATATTGATTCAAATAAACTTGCAAAAGCAGATCCGAGCGTTTTAAAAATACAAGGAAATGTTATTACTCCGGATTATAAAATAATTAATATGGTTCGCCAAACCCAGCTTCCATATACTCAAATCTTTAGATTAGATACAACTGAACTTGAAAATAATATAGGACAATTGCAGCCTGTTAAAAAAGTCTATGTAAGACGTTATTGGTATCCGGCCAGATTAACTATTACAATAGAAGAAAGAACACCTGTATTTTTACTTGCGCCAAATCTTGATTCTGAGCCAAATTCTGCTCTATCTTCAGACGGCGTTTTAATTGATCATGATTATCTTCCTTTTAATTCAAACATAAAAGCTAAAAAACTTTTAACCTACGGGGTTAGAAACGGTCATGACGAAGTTTGGGATAAAAAAAGAGTAGAAGAAATATTAAAATTTACAAAAGCAATGGAAGCTTATTCTGGTCTTTCTGTTAAATATATTGATATAAGAAATCAAAAAGATGTTTATGTAATGCTTGATAATTATTTAATTCGTTTCGGTGAAATTAACGATTCTGCAATAGCAAGAGCAAAAAGGATAGCATCAATTCTTCCTGCAGCAAAGAAAAATGCTGACAAATTAAAATATATAGATTTAAGATGGGAAGATTCTTGTTATTTAAGACTTGAAGGTGCAAAAGAACAAAAACCCGATATTAAACCTCAAGAAGCTAAACCTGCTAACCCTTTTAATAATCAAAGCACCAACCAAAACGTAACTCAAAATAATACAGAAATTAAAAAAACTGAAGAAAATCAAGAATAACAACTTAAAAGAAAAGCTCTTATATTGTTATCTTTTATAGTTTCAATATTTTGTTTTTCAACTAAATTAATTTTTCCTAAATTCTTTAAAACTTGAACAGAACATGTTAAAAGATTTAAAGGCAAAAGCTTTTTATTTATTTTATCAGCTAAAATATCGGTATAATTTAATAATTGATAATTATTAATTACTTTTAGCGCAGCATCAAATCTATAAATTTCGTCTATATAATCAAATTCTTTTTCAATTCCTTTAAAATCAAAATTCAATGCATTTAAGTAATTTGAAATGTTTTTTAGCTCGTTTTTTGTATTTTTATCCAAATCAAAGCTGTATATTTCATTTTGCGCATATTCATTAAAATTATATTTTGCAATAGCTAAAATATTTTTTATGTAGATGTTATCAGTTTTAGATAGATACTTAATAAAATCAGAAATTTGATAATAAATAATCGTATTTAAAGATATATTTTCAGGATAATTTTCAATTAACACACTAAAAATTCTTGCAATTAAAATCCCATCTAAATTTTCTTTTAAAATTGAAAAATCGTTAAAATCAAGCAAAGCAGAAATAATATCAGCTAAAAAAGGACTTGTAAAACAATTATTTAAACAAAATTTAACGGATTCAATTCCGCCGTATGCAAGAATAAAAGTGTATGCTGAAACTTTTTCAAATTCATCTTTTGAATTTAAAATTAAGTCTTTCATTTCATTTAAAATCTTAGTGTCGCTAAATGCGCTTAACGCTTTTGCGCAATTAATTTTTAGAGGTATAAAATCTTTTTTTACATTTTCATATAAATAATCAAGCGCCAAAGGGTCTTTTATAAAAGTAAAATATCTGGCACAATAAGTTTTTTCAAAATCAGTCCCTTTTTCAAAAAGTTCAAGTAAAGTATCGGTCAAATCCTCATCAGCGTATTTTAACCAAGATTTTACAATTAAATCTTCGAAATCATAACTATATATTTTTGCAAATTTAAAAATTCTATCTAAATCATTTTTGTTAATTAACTTAACAAAATCATTAATAATTTTTTCTTTTATGAAAGAAAAAATAAATTCACTATTTTCACACAAATTTTTAAAATCATCACAATCGCCTGATTTTACAAGGTTTTTAATTGTGCTTTCATATAAATTTTTATCTTTTGAAGTAATATTTTTTAACAAATCAGCTAATGGCATGATTAAATTATTACACATTGGCAAAATCTTGTGTATAATTGATTTAGATTATTTTTTGAATTAAGTTTTGAAAAAAGGTGTTAAATGAACGATTTAAAATACAAAAAAATTCTTCTTAAAATCTCCGGAGAAGCTCTTTTGGGCTCTCAACAATTTGGAATAGACCCTGAACCAGTCGAAAAAATATGCAAGGAAATTAAAAAAGCCTATGATTTAGGAGTCCAAATCGCCATTGTCGTAGGCGGCGGGAATATCTTCAGAGGCATGAATAATTCTAAAAAACTTGGAATGGATCAAGCCTCAGGGGATTATGTCGGCATGCTTGCAACTGTTATGAACGCTATAGCGCTTCAATCGGAATTAAGAAAAATTGGAGTAAGCTGCAGAGTTCAATCTGCAATCAACATGGAAAAAATTGCAGAACCATATATAAGATTTAAAGCCATAAGACACTTAGAAAAAGGCAGAGTGGTAATTTTTGCAGCAGGAACAGGCAATCCCTTCTTTACAACAGACACAGCTGCTGCTTTAAGAGCTGCAGAAATCGGAGCGGATGCTATGCTAATGGCAAAAAACGGTGTGGATGGAATTTATTCGGATGATCCAAAAACAAACAAAAATGCCGTAAAATATGATAAAATAAGCTATGACGATATAATTGTAAAAGGTTTAAAAGTTATGGATTTAACATCCTGTGCGCTGTGTAAGCAAAATAATATTCCTATATGCGTATTTGATTTTAGCTTAGAAAATAGCATAGTAAAAATTTTAAACCATGAAAATGTAGGAACTATAGTAACAGAATAATAATTTAGGAGAAAATATATGCCAATTGAAGAAATTAAAAAACAAGCAAACGAGAAAATGGAAAAATGTACAGCTCAGCTTTCAAAAGAACTGGCTTCAGTTAGAACAGGCAGAGCTAATCCTTTGATTTTAGATAAAGTAGTTGTTGATTACTACGGAGCACCGACCGGACTGCGCCAATTAGCACAAGTTTCAGTTTCCGAAGGTACAACTCTTGTTATTACTCCTTTTGATAAATCAATTATAAAAGAAATAGAAAAAGCAATTGTAAAAGCTGAAATCGGTATTACGCCAAACTCTGACGGTGTTGTTATTCGTTTACAATTCCCGCCTTTAACTCAAGACAGAAGAAAAGAACTGGCTAAAGAAGTTAAAGCAATCGGGGAAGAAGCAAAAGTTGCAATAAGAAATGTAAGAAGAGACATGCAAGATGCCGTTAAAAAACTTGAAAAAAGTGCTAATCTTCCTGAAGATACAATTAAAGACGGACTTGATCAAATTCAAAAAATTACAGATAAATTTACAAAACTTGTTGATGAAACAGTAAGTAATAAAGAAAAAGAGGTTATGGAGATATAAACCATTGGAAGATACTGTTGTAAAAAAGAATAAGCTGAAAAGAGTTATAACAGGGGTAATAATTTCATTAGTATCAATTATAGCGATTATATTAGGTTCGCTGCCTTTATTTTTATCGCTGTTATTAATTATTTCTCTATGTTGCAAGGAATTTGTTAAAATACTTAAATACAAAGGTTTTCACCCCAGTTTAACAATCATCTTGTTTTCAGCATTTATTTTTGCAACGCTGACTTTTTTCCACAGGTTTGATTTAGTGCCTTCAATGCTTACATTAACTATTATGGCATCTTTTTTAATCGTTCTTTTCAGAGGGCGTCAACCATATATAGTTAATGTTGCAACAACCATTCTTGGTGCACTTTATTGCGGCTGGCTGCCTTGCCATTTGCTTTTGATAAGACAAATAGGAATGAACAGAGTAAGCGCTTTTCAATTTTCATATTCTGAAGGATTAGGGCTTTTGATGTTTGTATTTTTGGCAGTTGCAATGACTGATATCGGGGCTTATTATTTTGGAATTCGCTTTGGAAAACACAAGCTTGCGGAAGTTATAAGCCCCAAAAAAACAATCGAAGGAGCATTAGGCGGAGCTCTTTGCGCTGTTATAGTATCTTGTTTCGGGATTTTTTATACGGAACTTAGCTTATGTCAAGCGATTATAGGCGGAATAATTATTACAGCTTCTGCGCAATTAGGCGATTTATCGGAATCGTTAATAAAAAGAGATGCAGGAGTTAAAGATTCAAGCGATATCTTACCCGGACATGGCGGAATGCTTGATAGATTTGACGGATATATCTTTGCAATTCCTGTTGCGTATTACTTTTTTATGCACTTTACGCTTGGAAAAAATGTGTTTGTAGAATTTTTAGGATATTTCAAAGGTGCAATAAATGTCTATTTCTAACTTAATCACCGAAGAAAGACTTAAAAAACTTCAAGATTTCCAAGAAAAATATAATCTTAATTTTTCCAATATTGAGCTTTTAAATCAAGCTTTTTGTCATACTTCATTTATAAATGAAAACAATTTAGGAATAGAAAATTCATACGAAAGATTGGAATTTTTAGGAGATGCGGTTTTAAAACTTTCAATAAGCAGTCTTTTTTATGAAAAATTTGAAAATTATCAAGAAGGAAACCTGACAAAACTAAGAGCTGAAATTGTTTCAGATAAAAATATATCAAATTATGCAAGAAAACTGGGTTTTGAAGATTTAATACTTCTTGGAAGAAACGAAAAAAAACTCGGCGGAGCAAAAAAAGAATCTATTTTAGCTTGTTCTTTCGAGGCTCTTTTAGGCGCAATTTTTATAGAATACAAAGAAAAAGGCTATAAAAAAGCCTCTGATTTTTTAATTGAAAATTTTTCAGATGAAATAACATCTGTTGAAAAGAAAATAAATACTCTAAATCCTAAAGCAATTTTACAGGAATACACCCAAGGAATTTCAAAAGAACTGCCTGAATATAAGCTTGCAGGTGAAGAAGGAAAAGAACATGATAAAACTTTCTTTATAGAAGTAAGCTATCAAAATGAAATTATTGGAAAAGGCAGCGCAAAAAATATAAAAGAAGCATCGCAAAATGCAGCCAAGGACGCACTTATTAATTTAGGAATCATAAAATGACAATTATTTCGCCTTCAATATTATCTTGTGATTTTGCAAATTTAGAAAAAGAAATTAAAAAAGTTGAGCCTTATGTTCCTTGGATACATATTGATGTTATGGATGGACACTTTGTACCTAATATTTCAATAGGAATTCCTGTTATTAAATCCATAAGGAAAATTACAAATCTTTTTTTTGATGTTCATTTGATGATTGAAAATCCTGAAAAATATGTTGATGCTTTTATAGATGCAGGCAGCGATTTAATTACTTTTCACTATGAAGCTGCAAAAGAAAACACATCTAAAATTATCGAACAAATTAAAAATAAAGGTAAAAAAGCAGGTCTTTCAATTAAACCTAAAACAGACCCCGCTGAAATAAAAAATTATATTGATTTATGCAATTTAATTCTTATTATGACTGTTGAACCGGGGTTTGGCGGGCAAAAATTTATGGAAGATTGCGCTAAAAAAATTGCAACCGTTAAAAAAATGGCAAATAAAGATGATTTAATTATCCAAGTAGACGGCGGAATAAACGATTTAACGGGTAAATTATGCACGAATTTGGGCGCAAATTCACTTGTTGCAGGGAATTACATATATAAATCAGAAGATATTAAAAAAGCTATAGAGTTATTGAAAAAATAAAACCACCGTGAACTTACGCCCAATCGTCGAGCATAAGTTCTTTTTAAGGTGGTTTATATATAAACTAGAAACTATGATATCAAAAGATTAAAGGCGTATTAATCTATTTTCAATTTTTTAATATCGTCTTTTTTATCTTCGTGTAATTTTGGCAATTGAATATGCAAAACACCGTTTTTATATTCACTTTTTGCACCATCTGTATTTATTTGATGTTCAAAAGGAATAACACGGCTGAATTTACCGTATCTAAATTCTGAAGTTCTTAAATTTTCTTCTTCTTTGCATTCTTCAAATTTTGTTTCAGCTGAAATTGAAATCGAATTTTCACTCAATTCAACATCTATATCTTCTTTTTTGACATCAGGAAGTTCAACTTTTATTTTATATTCATTTTTCTTTTCTTTAACTTCTATTGCAGGGCGAAAAGTCTTATAAATAGATAACATCTCTTTATCTGCAATTGGAAGTTCTCCAAATGTATCTTTTAAAAATCTATTTAAATCTTCATGAATATTTTCAAAAAAATATGAAGGTTCTCTTTTTATAACACTAAATCTCATTTTTTTTCTCCTTTGAATAATAAAACTCGATATTTTATTTTGCCTTATTTTTCAAAAAAGAACATTGTCTAAAAGTCTATATATGCGTAATAATTACTCTATCAATATTTGCTAAATCTTTAATTATTTTTATATCTTTAAAACCATTATCATCAAGCATTTTTTTAATTATTTCGCTTTGATTAATTCCGATTTCAAAAGCAAGAAATCCACCGGTTTTTAAAAATTTATGAGCGTCTTTTATAATTTTTTTATAAAATTCTACTCCCTCTTCATCCGGAGCAAAAAGCGCCATTTCAGGTTCAAAACCAACTTCAGCCTGTAAGTTATTTTTTTCTTTTAATGGAATATAAGGAGGATTAGATACAATCAAATCAAATTTCTCGCAATCCCTTATTTTTGAATAAATATCTGATTTTCTAAAGATAATTTTTCTGATTAAATCTAATTTATCAGCATTTTCAAGAGCTGTTTTAATTGCTTCTAAGCTTATATCGACCCCTAAAATCTCAATATCACAATCAACAAGCTTTTTAGCTAATGCGCAGCTTATACAACCCGAACCGACGCCGATATCCAGTATATCTATTTTATTTTTTTTATTTTTAAGTAATTTATAACATTCTAAAACTAAAATTTCTGTTTCATCTCTGGGGATTAAAACATTAGAATTAACAATATATTTTTCTCCCATAAAATATGAAAAACCAAGTATATGTTGAATAGGAGCTTTTGTTTTGGCTCTTTTTACTGCAATTTCAATTATTTTATCAATATTTTTTATTTCGTATCCCAGTATAATTTTATCTGTTGATAAGCCTGAAACAGCTTCTACGATTAATTTTGCTTCTTGTTTATATTCTTCAATTCCAGCTTCAGATAAAATTTTTTCAATTTGTTTTATTATTGTATTCATTTTTTTCTATAATTTCCATTATCCAATTTCTTAAATCAAGTCTGCTTGCGTTTTCAAGGTCTTTTTTTTCAATTCCGTGGGCTTTTGTTAATTTATCATAATACATAATTTGTTTTTTGGTTGGTTTTAATTTTGACATTTTATAATCATTTGCTTTTTTTCGCTGAAGCTTCATATATTCTTTTTCTTTTTGTTTATATGGCTCCATAAGCTCCATTTGATGTTTTTCAAATGCGCAATATTTAAAAAATTTTATTATATCGTCTAAAAAATTATCATCCTCAAAATAATCTTGAACAAATTCGAAATGAGGATTTTGAATATTTATATAATATTTTTCATCCTCTAAAAATTTATATGCTAAATCTACTTCGGATAAATTAGAAAATTTTTTAAAATAAGATTTCAAAGTACCCAAAAGTTGGGATTTTTGACGTTTTGATAAATATAAAAACACACAATTTTTAATATTTTGCATTATTTTAATAAATCTTTTGAATTAATTTCTTTTTTTGTCTTTTGAAAAGCAAGCAATTTTGCTGCAATCGGATTTTGCGCATAACCTGAATTAAGCAGGTTTTCATAGTTTTTTTCTGCTGTTTTTTTAATATTTTTTTCTTTTAAATATGTTATTTTATTTTTTTCCATAGCGCAAAAAATATATCTTTATTCTCTCTTAAATATATAAAGTAATTTTTAATCTAAAAATTGCCTTTTAAAACTATTATAATTATTCATTATTTTAAGAAAATTTACAATAAGTTTAATATAGGAATTATTCCATGATATAATTTTTTTCGGAAAGATGGATATATGCATAATCTGAAAAGAAAATTAATTGATTTTATTAAAAAAACAGATATAATCAAAAAAATAAATTACAGTAAATTTGTTTTTTATTTTCTTTTTGGGCTTAAAAGCCGTTTTGGACAATTTAAAATTAATATAAATACAAAATGTCTTGTTTTATCTCAATACCCGGGAGCAGAAACAAAAGGTCTGGGAGGATTGGCTG
This sequence comes from Candidatus Gastranaerophilales bacterium, assembly GCA_944324445.1. GTDB lineage: Bacteria > Cyanobacteriota > Vampirovibrionia > Gastranaerophilales > Gastranaerophilaceae > RUG14156. Next base: position 22,754 of record CALUWL010000007.1, read on the forward strand.
CTCAATATCCTAAAAATTTTGAAATATTATGTCTTACAAATGGTTCTAATATGATTGAAAATTATGATCCTATTGAATCAGCAGGAATTAAAAAACAGCAATTTCAAGATGTTATGAAAACAATAAGAATAAAAGGTTCTAAAATTTTTGACATCGATTCCGGAACTTTAAAAAATCATTACGCAACATTTAAAAAAATTGATATATCGGAAATTGACTATATTTTTATTCCTAATGTTTACGACAATAACATTGATACAATTGCTCTATTGCAGCACTTTAAACAAATCTTGAAAGACAAAGAATTTAAACCTGAATTAAAAATTTTAATGTATGAATCGGATTTTCCTCTTTGTACTTTGGACTATTACATAGATATAAGCCCAATTATCGAAACAAAGAAAAAAATGCTTAAAACTTATTATCCTGAGGATAAATTTCCAAATTTAGTTGATAAAATAACAGGAATTAATGCTTTTCGCTCTATTCAGCATAATTGTGAATATTGCGAAGCATTTATGGCTTTTACGCCTGAAGAATTTATAAAAATTCCTTTAATATAAAGGATTGCCGAAACTACTGTTTAAAACCCTAAGAATTGTTGTATAATAGAATAAATTACAGTTAAAGGGTTTATAAATGAGAAGAAAAATCATAATTATTTTTGCGGCATTTTTATTCTTCTGTGCTAATGCAAAAGAATTTTCACAGGAAGATGTTCAAAGATATTCTGCATACTATTCAAACGGGATGGAATATTTTAAAAATCAACAATATAGTTCCGCTATTATTGAATTTCGCAAGGTTTTAAGATTTTCTCCTTATGATGAAACTATACAAGAAAAGCTTGCAAATGCATATATTGCAAGAGCTCAACAATATAAATCTCAAACAAAAGAATACAAAAAAGCCTTGAATGATTATAAGAGTGCTGTTTTCTATGCTAAATATTGGAAACAAACCTCACCATCACAATCTATGTTATCTCTTGCAAATAGCGCAACAGGAGAAATAAACAGTCTTGAAAAAAGATTATCTATTGCGCAAAACCAATCATCCCGCTTGCAAAATGCTAAAATTTTAAAAGCGCAAGGTGAACTTGCTGCTGCAGGATATGATTTTCAACTTTTAAAAAGCGGTCAATATAAAGAAACTGCCTATGAAAACCTTGGAAACATCTATAAAAATTTGAATAATTTATCTTCTGCAATGGATTATTTCAAAGATGCAATAAGCTTTAATCCTGATAACCCTAAATTGCATTTTTTATACGGAGTTATGCTTGATGAAGCTAAAAATTATGAAGCAAGCATGGAACAATATAATCTTGCCTTAAAATACGGAGATAAAAGCCCTGAATTGCTTGAAATTCTTGAAAACAAATGGACACAAAATATTGTAAATAACCCTAATGATGCTCAAAGCTACATTAATTTAGGTGCAATTTATCAAAAACAGGGTAATTTTGAAGCGGCAAAAACTCAATATTTAAAAGCTGCAAATCTGGATAGTTCAGATGATACAAGCTTATATAATCTTGCCTCTTTATATGTTCAACAAAAAAATTATCAAAGCGCAATTGGTATATACGATAAGTTGCTTTTAAAAAAACCGAATAACATTGAAGTTCTTGAATATAAAGCAAGCGCCCTAAAAGAAATGCAAAGATACGATGAGGCGCTTAAGCAATACGATAAAATCTTAGCAATTGATCCTAATAATAAAAACGCAAGAAATTTAGCAGACGATATAATTTTAAATCATTTTTCAGGTCAAAAACTTCAAACTTATCTTCTTGCAAAAGCTAATTCTAACCCGACAAATTATGAAGCACAATTTAACTATGCTCTTGAATTACATAAAAATAAAAATTATTTAAGTGCAATTGAATACTATAAAAAGGCTCAAAATATAAATCCCTCAAAAGAAGAAACCTACTTAAATCTAGCCCAAATTTATATGGAGCAGAAAAACTATTCTCTTGCAAATCAAACTTGCGAAAAAGGTTTGATGATGATTCCAAACAGCCAAGAATTAAGAAAATATTTAGATGATTCAAAAGCTCTAAGCGCAAACACTCAATATGAAAATGCCACAAAATTATTTAACGAGAAAAAATATGCTCAAGCAATAAATGAATATAATAAAATTCAAAATAAAACAAAAGAGGTTAACCTTGCTATTGCAAGCTGTTATTGGCAGATGAATGATTATAAAAACGCAAATAAATATTATCTTGATGTTTTATCAAAAGAACCAAATGACCTTGAAACACTCACAAGCAGCGCTTGGGCATATTATTCCATGAACGATTTTGAAAATGCGAAATTAACAGCAAATAAAATTCTTGCTCTAAATAATTCAAATCAAGACGCTAAAAACATAATCGAAAACATTGAAGAAGCGCAAACCTCTCAGCTTCTGCAAAATGCAATAGATAAATATGAAAAAGGCTCATTTAGTGAATCTTTAGCTGATTTAAATAAATTATTAAACAAAAATCCAAACGATGAATACGGAATTTATTATAAAGGTTTATGTTTAGACGAATTAAAAAAACCGCAAGAAGCAATAAAACAATATAAACTGTTAATTTCAAAAAATCCAAACTTTGCTTCAGCTTATTATTCTCTTGCAGTAAACCTTGATAATAATGAAAATTATAAAGAAGCAATTTCAAATTATGAAAAGTTCCTTTCTCTAAAAGGAGCTGAAAAGGATGAAATGACTAATTTTGCAGCGTCAAGAATTAAAGAATTAAAAGATTATTTAAATGCTCTCAACAAATAAAAAAATTGATATTAATGAAATTAAAGTCATACAAGCCCCGCTTGCGGGGATTTCCGATGTTGTCTTTCGAGGATTAATAAGAAAATATAATTCAAAATGCCTCATGACAACCGAGATGATTTCATCTGAAATGCTCTGTAACAACCCTAACCCAAGAATCATTCAATTTGAAGAATTTGAATATCCTCTTGCTTTTCAATTAGTCGGTCATAAAATAGATAAAATGACAACCGCAGCAAAAATAATTGCTCCCTATGCCAGCATGATTGATATTAATTGCGGATGTCCGGTAAAAAAAGTCGTAGTTTCAGGCGATGGTTCTGCTATGATGAAAACGCCGAAACTTGCTTCAGACATATTAAAATCAATCAAAGACGCAACAAATTTGCCTGTTAGTGTAAAATGCAGACTAGGCTGGTCAAAAAATGAAGAAAATTATATTGAATTTGCAAAAGTAATGGAAGAAGCAGGAGCAGATTTTATAACTCTCCATGCAAGAACAAGAAACACAATGTATGAAGGGTGCGCCGACTGGAATAAAATCGGACTTTTAAAAAAAGAGCTCAAAATTCCTGTTTTTGCAAACGGAGATATTAAAACTCTTGAGGATGCTAAAAAATGTCTTGAAATAACAAAATGCGACGGCGTTTCAATAGGCAGAGGCATTATGGGAGATTTCAGCCTGCCGTATCGAATTGAAAAATTTTTAAACGAAGGAATTGAAATAAAAGAACCCGATTTAGACGAAAAAATCAAAATGCTTAAAGAACACTTATCCTTGGAAGTTCAAAATATGGGCGAAATTAACGGGGTTAAATTTATGAGAAAATTCTATAATTATTATATTTCCTCAACTAAAAATGCTTCAAAATATAGATGTGCCTTAGTTAGATTAGAAAGCGAAAAAGAAATTTTAAAGGTTCTGGATGAAATACTTTGTCTACATAATTCAAACTGTTGATAATACGCTCTATTGCGGAATTGCAAAAGATGTAATTAAAAGATTTAAGCAACACATTGAAGGCAGGGGCGCAAAATATTTAAAAAGTCATAAACCCGAAAAAATTGTCTATATAGAAACTTATGAGGATAAATCCTCTGCGCTAAAAGAAGAATACAGAATTAAACACCTATTAAAAACCGATAAAATCGAGCTTATCAAAAAGAATACAGAAAAAACCGAAAAATTTTTATATAAGTATTGACATAAAAAACTTTACATGGTAAAATAGAAAAAATTTGTGAAATCGGTTAGGGAAACAAATTTTTTAAAACACGTCGATTTGATTTTTTTTTGACCAAATCAAGACGAGAAAAATAGCGAGTGTCTAAATCTAAAGAAAAGACATGATTATCTTGTGAAGAAAGTGTGAAGATTATGATTAATTCAATTCAACCTACACAACAAAACAAAAACTATGCTAAGTTTGCTATGGCTTCAGGAATAGGTGCAATAGCGGGTGCTGGTGCACGTTATTTGATTCCTACAAAAAAAGAAATTTCTTCTATGTTAAATAAAGATGCAGTGGATGTTTTTATGTCGAACACGGCTGCTCAAACTCGTGGTGCAAATCGTTCCATAGTTAAATATGCAGGAGTTGGTGCAATTGTAGCTGCGGGTTTAACTTTGCTTTCTAAAATCTTCCCAAGTCAAAAAAATTACGATAAAGCCAACCTAGAATATTCAAAATTCGGCGCATTAGTTGATGCTCCGGATTATGCGGTTGAAATTATGTGGTATGGTGAATAAAAATTTATAATATACTAAAAATCCCGAGTAACTACTCGGGATTTTTAGTATATAAATTAACCAAACATCTTTTGTATTTTAGCTTTATCTGTGTATTCTTGGTCTAATTTTCCTGCGTTATAAATTGTTTCTCCACGAACTTTAGATGACAAAAGCCCTGTCAAAACTATACCGGCACCCAAAACAGCTTTTGCCGGTTTTGGAAGCCCGGAAACAAAATTGAAAGCTTTCTTTGCAGCCGGTTTTAATGCTTCAACTGTCTGTGCAAATGCTTCTTTGCAACCTTGTCCAAAACCTGAGTTTGCAATTTTTTTGCCAAAACCGTTAAGGATATTTTGAGCAGTTTTAGATTTTGAAACAGCACCGGCGGCACAAACTGAACCAGCTATTCCAGCGGCTGTAACAAATGAATCCTTTAGCATACCTTTTTGCATATTAATTCCTTGTTTAACCCCATATTCGATTCTATTTCCAATAGAACCCTTATCATCAGATTTTTGTTTTAATGCTTTTCCTGCTGCACCATATTTTACCGCTAATAAATCCAAGTTTTTCTCCTTCTAATTATTTAAAATATTCCGCAATCGACTGTTATAAATAATTAAAAAATTTTATTAATAAAAAATTGCTAATTGAAATTGTTTAAATAATATTTTCAACTTATAAAATCTAAAGATAGACAATTTGTTTTGTCTTTTGCTATTACTTTGTATAATTTAAATTTCGGCATAGTTTATTTGAATGTTTTTATTATTAAAATTGAATAATAAAATACATAAAACGTGTTTTAGTTTATGCTATAAAGGAGAACAAAATGAAATCAATTACAACTTTTGATTTACAGTATGCGCACAGATTTTACGGTTTCAAAGGCGAAGCACAATATTTGCACGGACACACGGGAGTTTTAACTATCGAAGTGGAAGATAGCATAAATACAGGTGTAAATATGGTGTTTCCGTGTAATGAAATTCAAAAGACTGCTTGGGAAGTATTAAAAAACTTTGACCATGCAACAATTCTAAGAGAAGACGATCCTCTTTTACCCGCTATTTTAGAAGTTTATGAAAAACAAGGAATAAAAAACGGCGCTCCTCAAAATACAATGAAGGGTGAAGCATTTAAAACAGAATTAGCAACAGCATATCCTGATTGTAGACTTGTTGTAACAAAAGAAACAATGACGGTTGAAGGTATGATTAAAATCGTTTATGACTTATTGAAAGATAAATTAAATATTTCAAAAATCACCTTTACAAGCGGAGTAAATGCTGCAAGCGAAGAATATAAGGTGAATAAAACAATAGAACGTTGTCCTTTATGCGGTATTGCTTTAAATAACGGCGTTTGTCCAAAATGCGGATATAAAAAATAATAATTTTCAGTTAATACAGAGGTTTAAAGTTAAGCTTTAGGCCTCTTGTATTTTTTGTTTATTAATAACAATAAAAGAAACACTGCACAATATTAAAATAATTCCAAAAACAGACCTAAAATTCAATCTTTCACCAAAAAACAAAACTCCAAAGAAAATTGCGCTCAAAGGTTCAAGAGTGCCTAAAATTGCTGTTTTTGTAGAACCTATTAATTTTATAGCAATATTAATTGTCTCAATTGAAATGATTGTAGGAAAAATTGATAACATTAAAAGAAAAAATAAATGTTTAGTGCTATCAATCATATCAAGATTTATTCCAAACTTAGAACTAAAAACATATACAAATAAACCGAATAACATAGTATAAAAATTTAACTTTTCAGCTTTTAGATGATTTATATATGGAAATTTTTTAACTCCGACTATATAAAAAGCATAAAGCAGAGCTGAAGATAAAACAAGCAAAATGCCATAAGGATTAATTTTTGAACTTATGTTATTAACCGATAAAAGAAAAATCCCAATAAAAGCACAAAACATAGAAAACATCACTTTTAAAGTTATTTTTTCTTTAAAAAACGCTGCCATTATAATAGCGGTAAACATGGGATAGACAAATAAAATTGTGCAAGCTATACCGGAATCTAAAAATCTAAAACTTTTAAACAAAGTTAAAGATGAAAAAGAAAATAATAACAAATTAAACTACCTAAAATCAAAGCTATAATTTGAGATGGAATATATTTTATTAAAGACGGGATTGAAGTTATTGAAATTATCATTTGAATTATTGCGCTAAATGCTAAAATTAAAAACACGCTTGAAATATCGCCGCTCATTAGCGCGTAAATATTAGCTATAATAATAGTGCTAGGACCAGTAGGACCGGATATTATAGGGCAATTTAGCCCTAATATAGCACCAACAAAAGATAAAACTATAGCACCCCAAATTCCTGCTACCGCCCCAAGTCCTGATGCTACACCAAAAGCAAGAGCCTGAGGAAAAGCTATTATACTTGCAATAACTCCGCCAAAAAAATCACCTTTAATTGTATTAATTTTTTTAATCAAAATATGCCCTTGAAATTTTATATACATTATTTTTCATTAAAAAAACTAAAATTGCAAAAGTCCGATAAGATTAATCTTATCGGACTTTTATTTAATTCGTTCTGTTTGTATGACCTCAACGTTTTGACATCACGCCCTTGTATTCTGTCGGGTCATTCGTAATTTTCAACAGCGCACAAGCGCTATGTGTCTCCTGTGGAGTTTTACTTTTGTATAACTCCTACGTCGACATAGTAAGGCTTTCGCAATGAGGCAGGAGTTCTACACTCCTGCCTCATTACTTCACACACTTATGCCTTATTTGTTTTCGCTAAGCCAAGTCTGGCTAAGCTCAAACTACATAAGGTTTTTACATCATTCCCATTGCTCCTGAGGAAATCAAAGATTTCCACGTCGCTTTGGTAAGGTTTCGCTCTGTTCGCCAGACCTCAACGGTCTGCCGCCACGAGCTCACACACCATGGGGTCATTCGTAAAACCTAGCGCAGTCGCGCTACGGTTTTACATCATTCCCATGCCGCCCATGCCTGGCATTCCGCCGCCCATAGGCATTTCAGGAGCTTTTTCTTCAGGAATTTCAACAACTGCAGCTTCTGTAGTTAATAACATTGAAGCAACACTTGCTGCATTTTCTAAAGCTGATCTTGTTACTTTAGCAGGGTCAACAATTCCTGCTTCAAACATATCAACATATTCATTTGCCATAGCATCATAACCAAATGAACCTTCATGTTTTCTAACAGCATCAACTACAACTTCACCTTTAGCACCTGCATTGTTTGCGATTGCAACAAGAGGTATATCAAGAGCCGCAGTTAAGATTTTGAAGCCTGTTTTTACATCATCATTTTCAAAAGTTCTTGTTTCAAGTTCTTTTTGTAAAACTTGTTGAACTCTTAACAGTGCAACACCGCCGCCGGGGACAATGCCTTCTTCTTGAGCTGCACGAGTAGCGTTAAGCGCATCTTCAATTCTTAATTTTGATTCTTTTAGTTCAACCTCGCTAGCTGCACCAACTTCAATAACAGCAACGCCGCCTGAAAGTTTTGCAATTCTTTCTTGAAGTTTTTCTTTATCATATTCTGAATCTGATGCTTCAAGTTGTTTTTTAATTAAATTTACACGTTCAGCTACTGCTGCTTTTGTTGAATCATCAACAACAATAGTTGTTTCATCTTTTGTTACTGTAACTCTTTTAGCTTTACCAAGCATTTGAACAGTGATATTTTCTAATTTAATACCAAGTTCTTCGGTAAACATTTGACCGCCAGTTAATACTGCGATATCTTCAAGCATTGCTTTTCTTCTATCACCAAATCCGGGAGCTTTAACAGCAACTGCTCTTAAAACTTTTCTCATTGTATTAACAACTAATGTGGCTAATGCTTCACCTTCAACATCTTCAGCAATTAATAAAAGTGAACGGCCATCACGAGCAACTTGTTCTAATATAGGAACAAGGTCAGCAATTAAGTTAATTTTTTTATTTACGCAAAGAACATAAGCATCTTCCAATACTGCTTCCATACGTTCAGGGTCAGTAATGAAATAAGGTGAAATATAACCTTTATCAAATTGCATACCTTCAACGATTTTTTTATCCGTTCCGAAAGTTTTTGATTCTTCAACAGTTATAACGCCGTCTGTTCCAACAACTTCCATGCAATCAGCAATTAAATCACCGATGAATTTATCGTTGCCTGCAGAAATTGCAGCTACTTGCGCTCTCATTTCTTTAGAATCAACAGATTTTGACATTTTTTTAATTTCTTCATGTGCTGCTTTAACCGCCGTTGCAATACCACGTTTAATGCCCATTGGGTTAGCACCTGCTGTAAGGTTTTTAATACCTTCTTTGAAAATTGCTTGAGCTAAAACGCTTGCTGTTGTAGTACCGTCGCCTGCAACATCGTTTGTTTTAGATGAAACTTCTTTTAATAATTGAGCACCTGCGTTTTCTAAACCGTCTTTAAGCTCAATTTCTTTTGCAATGGTAACACCGTCATTAACTATTTGAGGTGCACCGAATTTCTTTTCAATAATAACGTTACGACCTTTTGGTCCAAGTGTAACTTTAACAGCATCTGCAACAGCATTTACACCCTTTAAAAGAGCTTCTCTTGCAGTTGTATCAAAAACAACTTTCTTTGCCATAATTAATTTTCCTCATTTCTAACTAATACAATACTTTTTTCAATTAAGCTAAAATAGCTAATGCGTCTTTTACGCTAATGATTTTATATTCAACGTCATCGATTTTAACATCAGTTCCTGAATATTTTGCAAAAAGAACAATATCGCCAACTTTAACTTCCATTGGTTCTTTTTCGCCGTTATCCATTGTTTTACCTGAACCTACAGCTACAACTTCACCTTTTTGAGGTTTTTCTTTTGCGCTATCAGGAATGAATATTCCGCCTGATGTTTGTTGAACGTCATCAATAACTTTAATAACAATTCTGTCTGCTAAGGGTTTAATCATAATATCCTCCATTTTTCTGATTTATTACAAGTTCACTTCTCTATAATAACGGCAAAATCAAAAATAAATAATTATGTTAATAAAAAATTAATTTTTTAAATTTTTCTTTTTTTAAAAAGTCTAAGATTGCTTTTAAGGGGCATTTATTATAAAATTTTCGTATAGTTATGTAAAGAAGAAAGAAGAAAAAAATGACAAACATGCCTGAAAGTAAAAAAATGGTACTTACGGTTGGTGGGAAAACCGTAGAAGTTGAAACAGGAAAATACGCTAAACAAGCAACCAGTTCAGTTACCGTAAGATGCGGCAACACAATGCTTTTTGTTCATGCAACAGTTAGCAAAGAACCACGTGTTGGAATAGACTTTTTCCCTCTGTTAATTGATTATGAAGAAAGAATGTCTGCAATAGGCAAAATCCCGGGAGGATACACAAGAACTGAAGGAAGAAGCTCTGAAAAAGCAATTTTAATTTCAAGATTAATAGATAGACCAATAAGACCGCTATGGCCTAAAGGATACAGAAACGATGTACAAATTGTTTCACAATTATTTGCTTATGATCAAGAAGAACAACCTGATATTTTATCAATTATAGGTGCTTCAACTGCTCTAATGTTATCTGGTGCTCCTTTTGAAGGACCGGTTGGTGCAGTCAGAGTAGGCAGAATAGACGGTCAAATGATAGCAAATCCGACTCATTCTCAAGATGAAAAATCTGATATGAATATCGTAATAGCAGGTACCCATGATTCGGTTATTATGGTTGAAGCAGGCTGTAATTTCGTAACTGAAGACGATATTATGGCAGCTGTTGAATTTGCACAAGTTGAAATAAGAAAACAATGCGAAGCTCAATTAGCATTTGCAAAAGAATGCGGAGTTGAAAGACAAGAATTTGTCAATCCTTATGACACATCAGAATTAGCTGCTATCATTAAAGAAACAGCTTACGATGCTGTGGTTGACGCATATCATACTACAGATAGAGACCAAAGAAGCGAAAAATTAGATAAAATCAAGGAAGTTGTTAAAGAAAAAATCGAAGCATTGGGAGAAGAACATCCTATTGCAAAAATGATTGAAGAAACAGGAATTGATTTTGTAGCAGAAGAATTCAAAGCTCTTGAAAAGAAAATTATGAGAGCAATGATTAAAAATGAAGGCATAAGAGCCGATGGAAGAACTACAACAGAGGTAAGACCTATTTGGTGCGAAGTTGGTGTTCTGCCTATGGTTCATGGTTCAGCTGTATTTACAAGAGGTCAAACACAAATCTTATCTGTTGCAACTCTGGCTGGCCCAGGAATGGCACAAGAATTGGATGGAGTTGACCCTGTTAGAACAAAAAATTATATGCACAAATATATTTTCCCAGGGTTCTCTGTTGGAGAAGTTAAACCGCTAAGAGGTCCCGGACGTCGTGAAGTAGGTCATGGAAATTTGGCAGAACGTGCTAACGTTCCTGCGCTTCCTTCTCAAGAAGAATTCCCATACACAATAAGAGTAACATCAGATGTATTAGAATCAAACGGCTCAACTTCTATGGGTTCAACTTGTGCAAGTTCTATGGCATTAATGGATGCCGGTGTTCCTGTTAAGTGTATGATAGGCGGTGTTGCAATGGGATTAATCCATGAGGAAGATACTGATATCGTTTTAACAGATATTCAAGGAATTGAAGACTTTTTAGGCGATATGGACTTTAAAGTTACAGGTAACACTGAAGGAATTACAGCGCTTCAAATGGATATGAAAATTAAAGGTATTTCAAATCCTACTTTAAGAAGAGCCCTAGCTCAAGCTAAAGAAGGCAGACTTCATATTATGAACTGTATGAAAGAAGTTATAAGTGCTCCACGACCTGAAATTTCACCTAATGCGCCAAGATTAATGTCTATGACAATCAATCAAGAAGATATAGGAACAGTAATTGGCCCAGGCGGCAAAATGATTAGAAGCATTATTGATGCAACAGGCGCTGAAATTGATATCCAAGATGACGGAAAGGTTACAATCACATCAAATGATAAAGAAGGAGCTGAATTAGCAGCTAAAATGATTAGAGATTTAACCTTTAGACCTGAAGCAGGCATGATATGCAAAGGTAAAGTTGTAAGAATTATTCCAATCGGCGCTTTTGTTGAATTAGCTCCGGGAAAAGACGGTATGGTTCATATTTCTCAAATCTGCAACGAAAGAATAGAAACAATTGAACCGCATCTGACAATTGGCCAAGAAGTTATCGTAAAAGTTCAAAAAATCGACGATAAAGGCAGAGTAAATCTTACAATTAAAGGTGTAACCGAAGAAGAAAAAGCTCAATTACAATAAAAAGTTGTAAACAATAAAAAAACCGATAGAATTTAATTTCTATCGGTTTTTTACTTTTCCATTAAAGAAAATTTATCACCTAATTCAAATTCAAGTTTTCTTATCAGATCGGATAATTTTAAATTCAAAGCCTCGCAAACAGACAACAAAGAAATTAATTTAGGCTCATTTATACCGTTTTCAAGTCTGCTTAGCATGGATTTCGGTATATCAAACTCATCCGCTAAAAGTCTTTGCGACTTATTTTGTCTTAAACGTTCCTCTTTGATTAATTTTGCAAGAATTCTTATAACATTTTTAGCTTTTTTAGAATTTACATGTTGCATATATAGAATTGTATGCTTTAATAATGTTATGGTTATCTATATATAGAACCATGTAAATAGCTTACTGGAGTAGTATTTTGGGAAAATTTAAAAAAGCTTTTACATTAGCTGAAATTATGATTGTTTTGGTAATAATCGGGGTAATTACCGCGATATTATTGCCTGTTGCAATCCACAATGCACCCGATGAAAACGTTATGAAATTTAAAAAAGGGAATAATACGCTTGGTGTTGTAATAAGGGAGTTGGTTAATTCCGATGAATATTATTTAAATGGGGATTTAGGAATAAAAGCAGACGGAACTTTATTAGATGGAACTCATGACGGGGATAATACATATTTTTGTCAAACATTTGCTGATGTAGTAAGCACAAAAGAAGTTAATTGTATAGACACAGGTGAATATCATGGCACTTGGGTAGATTTAAATATTTTTTCACTTGAAGAAAATAAAGAAAAATTGGATAGTTTTTGCAAAAAAGTAAGTACACGAAATGGTATTCAAACAAGCGATAATATAATATTTTATGAATATGCTCCTACAATAACCTTCGGAATGAATATAGCCCAAGCTCATAGTGCCGCACAACTCACAAATCCCAGTTCTCTAGATATTAGAAATTTTGGTGAATATAAACCAAAAGGTTTCGATGTAATTTATAAAATTTTCTGTATGGATGTGGACGGTATTAATAAAGGCGAAGACCCTTTTGGATACGGTATTAGAGTAGATGGTAAAATTTTATACGGCGCAAGGGCGCAAGAGTGGATGCAAAAATCAGTTCAAAAAGGTGATTAAAATGACTAAAAAAGAAAAAATAATTGCAATTTGTTTTACAATATCATTTTTTATGGTAATTATTTCATCTATTTATACAGCAAACCTAAATAAACCTGATGGATACGAATTTAAAATAGTGAAATTATTTAAAAGCATTATTGCTCCTTAAATTGTTGCTTAATAAAAAAAATTACTGTATCATAGTATCAAATGAAAAAGATTAAACAATTAAAATTAATGCTTCTAGTTTGCGCAGTGCTCTTTCTTAGCGGTTGCGCTACTTTAACTTATGTTGGCGATGATTATAATGCAAACAACACGCAAACTATAAAAACAAATGAAGATCTTGTTTTTAACGTATACAAAAAAACAAATCAAGATGTTAATGTTAAAATGGGAATATCCAAAACCCCTGTTCCTGAAATTTTAGCGCTATTTGTACAAGTTGAAAATTTATCATATGAAACGCCATATATTTTTAAAGTTGAAGATTTAATTATATCAAACCCTGATAAAACATTACAATTCATAACTTCAAGTAATTACCTTGATATTTGGCAAAATCAAGAAGCTTCATCAATGGCGGCAATGAGTTCTATGGGTGCTACATTGACAAATATGACAGGGATGACCGCTAATTATAACGAAATGAATCAATCAATGGTTCAAAATTCTTCTGAACAATCAAATCAATCAGCTTTTTCAAGGCTTGAAGCTATAGGAAATCAAATTTTAAAACATTCAGTTAAATATTCTGCAACAATAAGCCCGAGAAAAAGTCAATATCTATACTTTTTCTTTGAAGACCTTGATAAATATCCGATTTTTGTTCAATACAAAGATTTAAAATATCAATTCCAGCTCTAAATATTCTCTTGTTTAACAACGTCCAAACTGTCAGCATTCATTTCTTTTAATAACTCTGCATAACAATTATAATATTCTGCTAATGCAGATTCATAACCAAGAATAAGCTCTAAATAAAGCTTTTTTGAAACCAAAAACGAAGTTAAATCAATTTCTTTTTTATCTAAATTATCTTTAGATTCTTTTAACAATTCTCTTGAATTTGATAAAAGTTCTTTATTATAAAAATTAAGGTTGTTTCTTGCTATAACAAATTTTTCCCAAGCATCGGTTAAATCCCTTATGACGTCTACTTTTATATCTTCATATCTTAATTGAGCTTTTTCAATTTCTATTTCGGCGTTTTTGATTTCGGGCTTATATCTATAAAATAAGGGAATATTGACTAAACTTGCTCCAACGTATGCCCCTGAAAGATAATTTCCCGTTGCAGAAACACCTTTTGTTTGATATGCATAACCTCCAGTTACTTCAACATCAGGAATAAGCTGGCTTTTTACAACTTTTAAATTAAACTTGGCACTTTCAACCTCTTGCGAAGCCTTTAGTAAGTCATATCTTTTAGAAAGTGCGTATTCTTTAATTTTTTCAAAGTCATAACCGTTTTCCAAAGGACTTATAGTGTTCAATGCTTTATAATTATCATTTAAGTAATCCTCTTTTGTATCGTAGTTGATTTCACTTGTGTTCATTGTTGAATTAAGACGATTTTGAGCAAATATAACCTCTGATTTTGCTGTATTCGTGTACATTATTGCTCGATTAAGGGCAATTTCTGCTTGAATAACTTCTGTTTTTGGAAGTTTTCCTTTTTGAGATTCATTCTTTGCAAAATCATATAATTCTCTTGAAAGTTCTTGTTGGTCAGTTAAAATTTTTAGATATGATTTTTTAAGAAGCAAATCAATATATGCTTTTTTAACCCCTAAAATAAGTTGCTGCTCTTTAAATTTTTGATTATCATAGGCAGCAATTGACTCTGATTTTTGATAATCTTTTCTTTTGCCTCTTTTTAAAATTTCTATTGTATAATCAGCTCCAACTTGTTGCGGATTACCTTCTCCTGCTGTTCCTATGTTTTGAAAAGTATGCAGAGAGGGATTTTGTAATCTATCTGCTATATTAATTTCATTTTTCGATGTTTCAACATTTAATTTTTCAATTTTTACTCTTGGGTTTGCATTCAAAGTAATCTCTATTGCTTGATTTAAGTCGATTTTTTTATTTTCGACAAGTGCAAAAGATGAACTATTTAATAAAAGCAGTATTAGAAATAATATTATTTTTTTCATTGTTTGCTTCGAGCTGAAAAACTATATATTCATTATAAAACATAAGAAAAAAAATATTGCTTAATTTTACAAAATAAGTCAAAATGTAAACTATGAATTATTTTTATAAAAAAACCAAATTAGGCTATATAACAATTTTTGAGGAGAATAATCAAATTGTTAAATTAAAATTTGGTAAACTTGAAGATAATTCAAATTTTATATTATCTCCGCTAATCAAAAAAACATTTCAAGAGCTTGATGAATATTTTGAAGGCAAAAGAAAAACTTTTGATATACCAATTAATCCAAAAGGTACGGATTTTCAAAAAAAAGTTTGGATAGAATTAACCAAAATTCCATACGGAAATTATACAACCTATAAAGATATAGCAGAAAAAATCGGAAATGAAAATGCTTCAAGAGCAATTGGAAACGCAAATAATAAAAATCCGATTTTAATTATAATTCCATGTCATAGAGTAATTGGTTCAAACAATAAATTAAGAGGCTATTCAAGCGGAATAAACTATCAGGAAAAACTTTTAAAAATAGAAAAAATATTAAAGGAGCAATTATGAATATTCAAGAATCACTTAAAAATCTTTCTTACGGAGTGTATGCTGCAACAGTAAAAGATAATGATAAATCGACAGGATGTATTGTAAATAGTGTTATTCAGGTTACATATAATACAATAGCAGTGAGCATAAACCACAACAATTACACAAATGAATGTATTAAAAAAACAAAACATTTTGCAATTTCGATTTTACCTGAAGATACAGACGAAAATATAATTCCTGCTTTTGGTTTTCAATCGGGAAGAAACGTGAATAAATTTGATGGTATTGAAAAAATTACCGTATCAGACGTTGATATAATTCCAAATTGTGTCAGCTATTTAATTTTAGATGTTGAAAACACAATTGAAACTGAAACGCATACAATCTTTATTGCAAAAATAATTGAAGGAGATGTAATTAATCCAAATAAAAAACCTATGACATACGCTTATTACCATTTAATTAAAAAGGGATTAACTCCAAAAAACGCTCCGACATTTATAGAACAGAAAATTGAATACAAAGAAGCATACAAATGTTCAGTCTGCGGCTATATTTATAACGGCAGCATTGAAAATGAACCCGATGATTTTGTCTGCCCTGTCTGCAAACAGCCAAAAAGCGTGTTTAAAAAAGTTTAATCAACTTTACTAAAATTCTTGCTCCATTTTGCAACATAAAGACTTTCCAATACGACCGAAATTAAAATTGCGAAAAATCCGATATAAAAAGCAATATTTAAGTCTTTATATTCATGAAATATAATCATAGCAAGGATTATAGTATAAACCGGTTCAAGATTATAAGATAAATTAACACTAAAAGCTGATAATTTTTTCAATGCGCTAATTTGAAAATAATATAAAAATACCGTACAAAATAAAGCTAATACAACAAGATAAATTAAATCTAATCCGGCAGGGAATATGTTTTTAACAGGGAAAAAATGTAAATAAAAGGGTAAAAACGCACTTATACAAATGAAACCGCCGACCATTTCATAAAACAATACTGTTTCAAGATTATAGTTTGCAACTTTTTTATTAAATATCGTAAATAGCGCAGCTAAAAGCGCTGAAAATATACCTATAATAACCCCTAATCTATATCCGCTGTCAAAATTAAAAATCAAAACTATGCCAAAAATTGTAATTAAACTGAATAAAAATTCATGTTTAAAGTATCTGTGCTTATTTACAATAGGGTCAATTATTGCTGTAAAAAAGCTTATTAAAGAAAGACAGACCGTTCCAACGGATATATTTGAATATTTTATGCTGCCGTAAAAAAACACCCAATGAAGCCCTAAGAGTCCGCCTACAGCTGCAATTTTAAAAAAATCTTTTAATTTAACTTTATAGAATTTTTTTGTAAAAAGTAAAATTAAACAAAAAATTCCAACAGTAAAAAATAAACGCCAAAAAGTAAGCAAGCCCTCATTTAAAGTAACCAAACGTCCAAATAGACCCGTTAGACCCGCAAGCAAAATTGAAATATGTAAATCTAAAAAAGCACGCTTTGAATTTTTTTCCATAGTTACATTATTGCACAAAATATGTTAAAATCTCCCAATGGAGTTAAAAACAGCTGAAACCAAAGAAAAACTAAATAAAATCAGAGAATTATATGAAAAATCTTTTCCTGAAAATGAAAAAAAGCCTTTTTCATTAATTTGCAAAAAACAAAAAACAAAAAAAATTGAAATTCTATCTATTGAAGAAAAAGATTCTTTTTATGGTCTTATGATTTTAGCATTTCATAATAATTGCGTTTTGCTTGATTATTTTGCAATAAATCCTGAATTTCAATCAAAAGGAATCGGAACAAAAGCTCTAAATTTATTATTTGAAAAAATGAAAGACAAAAAAATAATAATCGAAATAGAAACAACCTCTAAAAAATCAGATAATCAAATTCAAAGAGAAAAAAGAAAAAATTTTTATCTTAAAAATAACTTTATTATTCAACCCTTTAAGGTTAATTTGTTTAATGTTGAAATGGAGATTTTATCAAATTGCAGAAATATAAACTTTGAAGAATATATTAATGTTTATATAAATGCGTATGATAAAAATTTTGAAAAAAATATCTTATTGCTTAAAAATTAAAATAAAAAACTGGCAATTATTTTATTTTTTTGGTTTTCTATAATTGCAAAGGAGCCAAATATGATACAAAAATTAAAAAATTTAGCATTAACATCAAGATTTTCAACTCACCAACGTGAATTAAGAAAAGCTGTAAGCGGTGCTTTTAAATATGAAAAAAGCCTCAAAAAAACTCGTGCGGATATGTTTCAAAGACGATTTGCACAAGTTGATGCCGGATATTTTCCACAAATTAAAAAACAAAACCCGATTATAAGCTTTTTTAAAAGTTTAATTGGAAAATGATTTTTTATTTTCTTTTCTAAACTTTTTCAAATTTTTCACAAGACTTATTTTATAGCCTATATATAAAACTATTGCAGCAGCAACCCAAGCAGCAGGAGTGGACAAGCATATTCCTAAATAGCCAAAATAATGTCCCAAAATAAAAGCACATGCAGTTCTTGCAATAAGCTCCGCAACACCTGAAGCTAAGGGTGCAATAACATTTCCCATACCTTGCAGAATATTTCTGTATATTAATAAAACCCCAAGGAAAAAGAAAAACACCATAATTATATGTATATACATAACAGCCAATCGAATAACTTCAGGGTGTGGTTCATCCATAAATAAAGCTACAATATTACCCGAAAAGAATGTTAAAAATATAACAGCAAAAATACTTGCAATAAAAGCAATTAAAACGCTTGCCTTAGCACCTTCTTTAATTCTGGACATTCGTTTTGCGCCATAATTTTGCGCTGTATATGTTGCAACTGTAGCACCAAGCGCAAGATAAATCTGCGAAAATAATTGATCAACACGCATAGCGGTAGTATAAGCCGCAACGGCAATTGAACCTAAACCATTTAAAACAAATTGCAGAGCAATTATTCCGATTGATAGAACAGACATCTGAAAACCCATAGGAATTCCAACATAAAGATGTTCATAAGCAAATTTTTTATCAATTTGCCAATCTGTTTTTTTCAATTTTAAAATAGGAAATTTAATAAACATAAAAATAAGGCATAAAATCGTTGCAACAGCTTGTGATAAAACAGTTGCCCAAGCAGCACCGCTAACTCCCATGTTAAATTTCAGAATAAAGAGTAAATCAAGAAAAATATTTAATATTGAGGCAAAAATTAAAAAATATAAAGGAGTTTTGCTATCTCCTAAAGCCCTTATAATATTGGATGAAAGATTATAAAAAACTGTTGCAAAAACCCCGATAAACATAATAAAAAGATAATCATAAGCAGGTTTTATAATATCCGATGGGGTCCTCAAAAAATCAAGCATTTGATAAGCAAAAGGAGCAGAAAGAAGTGTTAAAATAATCGTTAGAATAAAAGATAAAATAAAAGAAGTCCCAACTGATTTTTTAACCATTTCATAATCTCTTGCGCCAAATTTTTGCGCTGTTACAACAGAAAAACCTTGCGTAGTTGCAAAAATAAAACTTATAAAAAGAAAAATCAAAGGTCCGGTAGCGCCAACTGCGCCAAGAGCATTGATGCCCAAGGTTCTTCCTACTATTAAAGCATCAACTAAATTATAAAACTGTTGAAACATGTTCCCTATTAATATAGGAAACATAAAATTCAAAATTAATTTAAAAGGATTACCGATTGTTAATTCTTTTGTTGCCATATACTCCTCAAAAAGTTATTATATAACAAACATCTTTAAAAGGGGTAAAAATGAACAACATTAATTTTAAAGCTAGATTAATTGCAACAAATAATGCTCAAACAATTGGGGGTAGAGCATTTCAGGATTTTGATAGAAGAAAAGAAAATATCTGTAAGATTTTTGAAGAAAATACTAAAGATTCTCCAAATTCGATTTTATATATTGATAATTTTAGACATCTTGAAGCCATTTATGAAGAAAATGGAGAAATTCAAGCTCGTCATACTTTTAATACAAGTTCTATAAGAAATCCGGAAGATGAAATTGTTGCTAAACGTTTTTTGGATATTTTTGATTTATTGCAGTTAAAAGCACAACAAAATCTTGATATTAGAAAATTAAAACAACAAAGAAAAGAGCTTGATCAATTTTATCAACAAATGATAAATGAAAAAGAAACAAAAGGAGAAAATACAAACGTATATAAACAGGCGCAAATAATGGCTTTTAGCCAGAATTCAAAAATGATTGCAAGTTTAAAAAGAATTTATGATTCAGATTTTGAAAGTAAAGTTATCTCAAAAGGATTATCTGATAAATTTTAATTTTAGTATTGAAAATTTAAAATCGCAAAAAAGTATTATAGATTAATTTTATTTTGAACTTAAGCTTGCTTTCCAATAAACTTTAAAATTTTCAATTTCATCAAAAGTTTTATTATAATCTCCCTTGAAACAAATTGTTCTATCGTCGATGTAAAGATAAGACGGTAATTTTACATTTGTTATGTCTTTAAAAAATTTATCCAAATTATTATTGATTAACCATTTTGCTGCAAGCATTAAATTCCTTGTCGTAAAAAGATATAATTCAGCATTTTGAGATAATTTTTCTAAAAATTCATAGGCTCCTTCTTTAATTTCAGGAATATAATTTTCATCAAATTTCTCTTTCCCGTATTCATTCAATACGCCGTCTAAATCTATAAGTATTTTTTGGTGTACATAAGATTTTATTTATTTTACCTTATAATGCTATTATCTTTATTAAAATCTATATTATTTGTTATAATATTACATTAAAATAAGAAAATTATCAATATAGATAACATTATATTGGATTTATAAAAAATAATATAACCTCTAATATTAAAAAAGAGGTTATTATGGAGCTAAAGAAAAAATTAGGTAAACGAATACAAGAATTGCGCCTAAAAAACAATTGGAAGCAAGCAGAACTTGCTGAAAAAGTCGGGATTGCAAATAAGACTCAAAGCTGTATTGAAACAGGTAAAAATTTTCCTTCATCCGAATTAATAGAAAAATATGCAAAAGCCTTTAATATTAAACTGGCTGATTTGTTGAATATATCTCATATTGAAGATACAAGTATTTTATTAAAAGAAATTCAAAATATTTTAAATAGTGCAAATGATGAGGAAATTAGATTAATTTATAAAATTGTAAAAAGTGTTACAGATTAGTTTTATTTTGAACTTAAGCCTATTTTCCAATAAACTCTAAACTTTTCAATTTTATTTAGGTTATATCTTTAAAAACCACGTTTTCTTTTCCGTATTCATTCAATACGCCGTCTAAATCTATAAGTATTTTTTTGGTGTACATATTAAGATTAACCTCTCTATTTTATTTTTTATTTTTTGCATGCATGCAAAAAATAATTAAATAATAGCATTAAAATTGCATATATGCAAAGCAATGAATTACAAAAACTAGGTAATCATATAAAAAAATTATGAAAAGAAAGAAAACTAACAATTAGTGCTTTATGCTATAAAAATGGTCTTGAACCCTCTACAATAAGCAGAATAGAAAAAGGATTAGTTGAGCCTAAATATCTTACATTATTGAATATTGCCAAAGCCTTTGATTTAACACTAGTTGAATTTTTAAATTTTTAATCTAAAAGAATTAAAATAAATTAAAACCCTAAAATATTGTTTATTTTAGGGTTTTTAAGATTGTTATAAGATTAATAACGATTTTATTTTTTAATTATTTGTGCTGCAATGAATTGTTCTTCCCTGTTTTCATATAAAGGAGCAAGTTTAACTTCTTGTTGAGGCATTGTTCCTTCTTCAATCGGAAGATATACCCTGTAATCTATATCAGGGAAGCAATTATCTATTGATTCAATTGAAGATAATTCTTCTTCAACTATTGCGTTGTTATCTATCATATCGGCGATTTTTTCAAATCTTTCAACATGTTCTCTAAATCTGTCTGTAGCATAGTCTTTAGCTTGCCATGTTGTAATTAAGAATGGCCAATCTGAACTTTGAAGAAGCAGATTTTCTCTTGCAAGTTGATTTAGTGCGCGTTTTAAAAGATTGTTTTCAGGTATTTTTTCATATCTTGAAACAATATCTATTATTCTTTTTTCGCAAGAGTGAATTATAGGCCACATCCATTCTGTTAAGTGATTTTGCCATACCCAGAAGTGTCCGCCTTGTCCCCAAGAAGACTCAGGGATTTGGATAGCTTCAGTTGGCGGATGAGCTTTTAAGTATTCGCCTGCTGTCATCATTTCAACTTCGGGAACGTAATTATTAAGTTTTTTGATTACTTGCTTAATAAATTCAATTCCTTCAAACCACCAGTGTCCGTATAATTCCGTATCAAAAGAAACCATAACAAGACCTTGTTTTCCGTTGTGAGAGTTTTTGTAATCGTTAAGCAAATGATAAATCAAGTTTGTGTAATGGTCAGAATTTGAGTTAACTTGATTCATAGCTAACACCGGATCATAGAGCATTTTATCCCCAAGGTCAGTAGTAGATGAGGTTATTCTCCAATAGTGCATACCGGAGTTACAGTC
>CALUWL010000008.1 GCA_944324445.1 Candidatus Gastranaerophilales bacterium
AATATCGTAAGAAACCCCAATGACGCCATTGCAAAGCTTTCAATGGCAGGGTATGCAAACCAAACGTTGATTTTCGGTTCTTTTTTTTCACATTTGTTGTATAAAAATTTTTCCATTATTTTCCGTTAATTCTATTCAAATATAATTCATCCACCAGAACGCAAACAACCGAAGCTATTGCAGGAGAAAGGATTACTCCCCAAAAACCTAAGAATTTTGCGCTGATTAATAATGCAACAATTATAACTAAAGGGTGCATATTTAAAAGTTTTCCAAAGACAATCGGGCGAAGAAGCTGATTTTGAGCCCATTGTGCAATCATGAATACTGCAAAAGTTAAAAATACAAATAAAATTCCATCAGATAAACTTGTTAAAAGTCCTAAACCTATTGCTATAGCAGGACCTATAACCGGAATTATATCAAAAATACAGGTTAGAAAACCAAGTAAAAACGCATGGTCATTGTGAATTAAAAGTAATCCCAAAGTTGTGAGTGCTCCTACAAAAACCATTGCAATACCTTGAGCAAAAACGTAATTTCCGACTTTAGATGATATATTATTTAAAATATCAAGAGCTTTTTCTTTTTGGTTTGGTGCAAAAAATTCAATAAATTTATCTCTAAGTCTTTTTTCATCATAAGCAAGATAAAAAACCATAATAGCTATTGCAAAAAAAGTAGTAAGAAAATTTGCAATCCATTTTCCTGCTGTTATTGAATTTTCAACTAAACTTTGAGCTCCTTGCGCAAGGGGTTCTTTGATTGAATCAAAGGTAATCATGCTTGATATTGTTCTATCGAAAATTTTAAAATTTAAAAATTTATCAATATTATCAAATGCACTCGTAAATTGCCCGATAAGACCTGCCGCTTCTCTTACACTTATTGAAACAAGAGGTATGAGAATTAAAATTGCAGCTAAAATCATCATTAAAAGAACAATCGTAACAGCCCAAACTCTTGGAATGTATTTTTCCATTTTATCTATTATAGGATTTATTGCGCAGGTGATTACAAATGACGCAAAAAGCATCATTAATATATCAAGAGAAAAAATCGCAAGGGTTATAATACCTATTATAACAAGCATTACAACTATATTCTTTAAGCTGAGAACTTTTATATTTTCCATCTAAAACTCCTTTGGTTTGTTTATCTTTATGTTATAATTCTTTAAGAAAATAAGCAAGGAGTAAATAGTCTAATATGAGTTTCGTAAACCAGAATATTAAACCTTTAAATACGAGAGTAAACGAAACGGGTAATCTTGAAATTTCAGGATGTGATTTGGTTGAATTAGCTAAAAAATATTCAACACCATTATACGTTATGGATAAATCAACGCTTGAAAAAATGGCAAACGATTATAAACAAGCTTTTTCAAGTTATAAAAATACAAGAATGATGTATGCATCAAAAGCTCTTATGACATCTGCTATTGCATCGATTTTTTATAAATTAGGGTTTGGCTTTGATGTTGTATCTATGGGAGAGATGTATATTTTAAAAAATGCCGGAATAGATTTATCTCATGCAACATTTAACGGAAATAATAAGGGTGAAGATGAACTTGAATATGCGCTTTTAAATAATATTGCAAGGATAAGCGTTGATAATTTTTATGAGCTTGAACTTTTAGATAGTTTAGCTAAAAAAATGAATAAAAATCAAAAGATTTTATTAAGAATTACTCCGGGGATTGAATGCCATACCCATGAATATATTCAAACAGGGCAGTTGGATTCTAAATTTGGTTTTGATTTGCATAAAATTGATGAAGTTATTGATTTAATTCAAAATCAATATAAAAACCTTGATTTAATGGGGCTTCATGCTCATGTTGGTTCGCAAATTTTTGAAACTCAAATTTTTGAAGACGAAATTAAGGTACTTTTAAAAGAAATAAGAAGAATTAAAGATAAATTTAATATTGAATTAAATGAAATCAATATAGGCGGCGGACTCGGAATAACTTATGTTAAAAGCGATGCGCCTCCTGATGTTTACCAAGTTGCGGATGTAACAATTAAAGCGATTAAAAAATATTGTGCTTTATATGAATTGGATGAGCCTATACTATATATTGAACCTG
Source organism: Candidatus Gastranaerophilales bacterium (assembly GCA_944324445.1). Taxonomy (GTDB): domain Bacteria; phylum Cyanobacteriota; class Vampirovibrionia; order Gastranaerophilales; family Gastranaerophilaceae; genus RUG14156. Next base: position 2,096 of record CALUWL010000008.1, read on the forward strand.
GGCGCTCACTTGTTGCAACGGCAGGAGTTAGCTTATATACCGTAGGTTCAAGTAAAAATATCGAAGGAATAAGAAAATATATTGCAGTTGACGGCGGAATGGCTGATAATCCTCGTCCTTCAATGTATTGCGCTGAATATTTTGCAGAAATTGCAAATAAAAAAGATGAATATAAGCCGGAAGTTGTTACTGTTGCAGGAAAATTCTGTGAATCGGGAGATATTATAATTAAAGATATTGAGCTAAATTCTCCAAAAGCAGGCGATATACTTTGTGTGTATGACACAGGAGCATATTGTTATTCTATGTCATCTAATTATAATGGTGTATTAAAACCTGCCATGGTATTAATAAATAATGGAAAATCGGATATAATTGTAAAAAGACAAACACTAAAACAACTTGTTGAAAACGATGTTATTGTGTAGGGGTTAAAGATGAATTTTACAAATTTTGATATGATGTTAATGGCGCAAATACAGCATTTCTTTAAGGGAATGGATAGGGTCGCGCTAATTATCAATATATTTGAAATTTGTGTTTTAGCTTTTATATTGTATTACCTTTATAGGAGATTTATTAAAGGCACTCAAAGCGAAAATCTTGTAAGAGGTTCTTTGACTCTTGTTGTAATGTGGGGAATATCAGAACTTTTAATAAGGATTAATTTAAATATTTTCGGCGTCTTTTTAAAAACATTGGTATCTATTGTATCATTTGCGCTGATTGTTATATTCCAGCCTGAATTAAGACGTTTTTTAGGTTATATCGGGCAGGGTAATTTATTTGAAAAATTATTTATAAACGGCACTGATGAATTTGATAATGCAAAAAAAATCGATGTAGCAAAAGAATTGCTTGAAGCGATTAAATATATGTCTAAATCTAAAACAGGCGGTTTAATTGTGCTTCAAAAGGATAAAACTTCTCTTGCTCAGTCTGATGTCGGGGTTAAATTGAATGCGGATATATCTCAAGAGCTTTTATTAACCATATTTTTCCCGAAAACTCCTTTGCATGACGGTGCTGTTGTTATACGTGATGATAAAATAATTTCAGCGGGTGTTTTGCTGCCTTTAACGGAAGATCCCAAGTTGTCTTGGAGATACGGAACAAGACACAGAGCTGCAATTGGTGTTTCTGAAGTTTATCCTGATTGCGCTTGTATTGTTGTATCCGAAGAAACAGGAGATGTCTCTGTTGCAATTGACGGTATATTAAAGAAATATGAAGATTTAGGCAAATTGAAAAGTGATTTAATAAGGATTTTAGGCTATAAACAAGAAGAAAAATCTTCAAATGAAAAAAGTTTCATAAAATTTGACAATATTTTTGGTAAAAACAGCTAAATTTGATTTATTTTACGGATGAAATCGTGCAGTTAGATAATGAAATAAAAAAAGAAGAAAAAACAGCTTTAAGAAAGAAATTTGTCTTAAAAAAACGAACTTCGATAAAAACAGATTATAAAGTTGATTATAATAATGAGCTTAATTCAAAGCAACTAGAAGCAGTAGTTGCAAAAGAGGGAGCTTATCTTGTCATTGCAGGAGCAGGGACAGGTAAAACCAAAACTTTAACCTACAGAACAGCTCGTTTAATTGAAGACGGGATTAATCCTGCAAACATTTTACTTTTGACTTTTACGAAAAAAGCAAGCGCCGAAATGTTAAATAGAGCATCTCTTGTTCTTGATGATAGATGTGAAGATGTTGCAGGCGGAACATTTCACAGCTTTTCCAATATGATTTTAAGAAAATATTCCAAGTTTTTGGGATTAAAAAATAATTTTACAATAATGGATCAATCGGATTCTGAAGATGTTATACAACATTTAACAGGACTTTTATACCCTAAAAAAGAAAAGCGCTTTCCTAAAAAATCGACCATACTTGAAATTTATTCAAAAAGCGTCAATAAAGAAATGCCTGTAAAAGAGTTGATTGAAAAGGAATATTTTAATTTTTTAGAAGTTGAAGATAAAATAATTGAAATCCAAAAGGCTTACGTTAAATATAAGCGTGAAAAATCTTTATTGGATTATGATGATTTGTTATTGTATTTAAAATTTTTGTTATCTGAAAATGAAAACATAAGAAAAAAATTGTCTAATCAGTATAAATATATAATGATAGATGAATATCAAGACACTAACACTCTGCAGGCTGATATAATTAAACTTTTAGCAAGTGAACACAATAATGTTATGGCAGTTGGCGACGATTCTCAAAGTATATATGCTTTTAGAGGCGCAAATTATAAAAATATTTTGGATTTTCCAAATATTTTTAAAGATGTAAAAATAATTAAACTCGAGCAAAATTATCGTTCTTGCCAAAATATTTTAAATTTAACGAATAAAATAATATCAAAAGCAAAAGAAGGATATTCAAAAGAATTATTTTCAGAAATCATTGATGATAAAAAGCCTGCAATTATAAGAGCTAAAAATTCTCAAATTGAAGCGGAATTTGTTTGCCAAAAGGTGCTTGAGCTTTTGGATGAAAATATATCTTTAAATGATATTTGTGTTTTAATCAGAAACGCAAGAATGAGCTATAATCTTGAAATTGAGCTTTCAAAAGCCAATATTCCTTATCAAAAATTTGGCGGGCCCAAATTTATGGATTCTGCCCATATTAAAGATATAATCGCGCATTTAAGAGTTGTTTTAAATCCGGATGATACAATTAGTTTAAATAGAATTTTGCTTCTTTTAAAAGGAGTAGGTTCAAAAGCTGTTAATTCAATAATTCCTGCTATTCAAGAGGGAAACTATGATTATAAATTAATCGGCGGGAAATATTCAAATTCTATTAAACCTTTGTTTAATGTTTTATCAAATGTCAGCTTGGAAGATGATTTACAGAAAATAACAGAAGCAATTGTATCATATTATAAGCCGATTTTAAAAGATAAATATGATGATTGGCAAAAGCGGGAGAAGGATTTGGAGCACTTTTTGTATTTATCAAGACAATACAAAAAATTGGATTCATTTTTGTCTGATTTAGCTTTAGAACCCCCTGAAGCAAGCGTTGAGGGAATGTATAAGAGAAACATTAAAGATGATTGCCTGACAATTTCTACTATACACAGTGCAAAAGGTCTTGAATGGAACAGTGTTTTTATAATCGGAGCGGTAGACGGGCGTTTTCCGAGCGCGTATTCTTTTAATTCGCCTGAAGAATTGGATGAAGAATTAAGATTGATGTATGTTGCAACAACAAGAGCAAAATCTGATTTATTTATAAGTTATCCTATTGATATGTATGATTATGCAACAGGCATGATATTATCAAAACCTTCGAGATTTTTAGATGATATTAATGAAGATTTGCTTGAACCTTGGGATATCGAAGAAGAAGCTTGAAATTTTATGATATAATTTTTTTATGGAAAATAAAGATTATATTTCGATAGGTAAAATCACTAATTTTTTCGGTATAAAAGGCGAAGCAAAAGTTGGTTATGATAATCAAAATCAGCTTAAAAACGCTAAGAAAGTTATTTTAGCTGATGATGTTTCTTGTCGTGAACTTGATATTCAGCAAGTCAGATTTCATAAGAATTTTGCTATTGTAAAATTCGCTCAAATTAATGACATCAATGAATTGATTAAATATAAAGGGCAAAGGATTTTTATATCAAAATCGCAAGCGCTAAATAGTCTTGAGAAAAATGAATATTTAATTTCTGATTTAACAGGTTGTATAGTATATAAAGAAGACGGCGAGAAAATTGGTGAAGTAGTTAGTATTTCATCTAATTCATCTCAGGATTTATTGAATATTAAAAATTATTTAGGGCAAATAAGCCTTGTTCCTTTTGTTGATGAATTTTTCCCTGTTGTGGATGTTAAAAATAAAAAGATTATAATAAAACCCATAGAAGGACTATTAAGTTGAGATACGACATTATTACGCTTTTTCCCGAGATAATTAATTCATATTGTATGCAATCAATTACAAAAAGAGGGATTGAAAAAGGTGTAATATCTGTAAATACTTATAATCCGAGGGATTTTTCAAAGGATAAACATAAAAAAGTTGACGATACTCCCTATGGCGGCGGAGAAGGGATGGTATTAGCGTGTCAACCGATTTTTGATTGCTATAACAGCATTGAAAAAATTGAAGATAGTCAAAATTATGAATTCATAATGCTTTCTCCTCAAGGAGAAAAATTTAGTCAGAAATTAGCAAAAGAATTATCTAATAAAAAGCAAATAGTTTTTCTTTGCGGGCATTATGAAGGGTTTGACGAGAGAATAAGACTCGGTTTAAAACCAAGAGAAATCTCAATAGGCGATTATGTTTTAACGGGCGGCGAGCTTGCCTGTTTGGTTTTGGTTGATAGTATTTCAAGAAATATAAAAGACTATTTAGGTAAAGATGAATCAGCTCATAATGACAGCTTTTCAGAAGGCTTGGAAGGATTGTTGGAATATCCTCATTATACAAAACCAAGAGAATATATGGGCCTAAAGGTTCCTGAAGTATTATTGAGCGGAAACCATAAGGAAATTGAAGAATTTAGAAGGCAAGAAAGTATTAAAAGAACAAAAGCAAGGCGCCCTGATTTGTTGAATTAATTTTTTTGATTATCTTGCCTCGACCATCCCCTCCTTTTTAAAAAATATAATAATGGGTGAAATAGGATATTTTTAATATAACAGATTTTTGTTTGAAATGCTCTATTTTGCTGTAAAATTTGGAAGGCATTACAAATTTTTAGGGGTTTTATTGAGATTTTTCGGTTTTTGTGGTATAATAACCTTTTATTTAAAGGGGTTTACCTCTCCTTTTTTTAATTTATATATTTCTCCGCATTTTGAGCAAGCTAAAATTCTTCCCGTTGAATCAATCGGAACAAAAAGATGGTCGCATTTTTCAATTTCTTCATTTTGAGAAATTTTATTTTTTGTTTTTTTGTTTTTTATATCGTTTTTTAGTTTTAAAAATAATTCAATTATATACATTTTAAAATTCAGTTTTTTTAAATTATAATTTTATTAAGATGAAAAATAAATTACAAAGATTCATATCCTCAACTGTATCATACCATGATTTTGGTAAAGCTTGTAAAATTGCTTCTGAATTGAATTGCGGAATAGAAATTTCCCGTTTTGGCAGGTTAGCTGATATTGAGAATAATTTTGAAAAAAATAAGGTAGAATATAAGGCAATTTTGGCTGATTTTGATAACGAAGTTACTCTCCATGGGTTTTTTTCAAATTTAAATATAGCTGCAAAAGACCCTTTGATATCTGAAATCAGCAAAAAAAGATATTTTCAGAGCCTTGAATTGGCTCAAGAGTTTGATGTTTCCACTGTTGTTTTTCATACTTGCTATAACAATCTTTTAAAACATAAACAATATCAGGAGATGTTCTTTTTAAAGAATATAGAATTTTTTAGGGATTTTGTTAAAAATTTTGAACGTTTGGGAATAATGTTAACCATTGAAAATGTGCATGAACCAAACCCTGACTTTATAAGAAATCTTGTTGCTGCAATTAATTCGCCTTATTTCGGTTCAACAATTGATATAGGTCATTGTAATCTGCATTCTGATATGCTTCCTTCTGATTGGATAAGAGAATATGGAATTATGTTAAAACATATGCATTTTCATAATAATTTTAAAGATGAAGACTCTCATTCAAGTCTTTTGAAGGGTGATATAGATATAAAAGCGATACTATCAACTTTAAAAGAATTAAGAATATATCCTACAATTACATTTGAAATTTTTAATGAGGATGAATTAATTGAATCCGTTGAATATTTTAATTCTTTATGTGATGAATTGGGTATAGAATATTGTTAAAATTATAATTCGACGTTTCTCATCATATCTTTTAGGGTTTGGATTGTAGTTTGCATGGATACAATGTCGGTTGTTTTTTGTTGTAAAAAGGCATTAATTTTAGGCATAAGTTCAATTGCAACATCAAGTTTCGGGTTTGTTCCAGTTTGATACATCCCGACATCGATTAAGTCTTTATTTTCACGATATAAGGCCATTAAATTTCTCATTTTCCCCGCAGCTTCTTTATGCTCGGGGTCTGCTATAGCGCTCATTAATCTTGAAATTGACCCGAGAGCATCAATTGCAGGGTAGTGGTTTTGTTCTGCTACTTTTCTTGAAAGGAAAATATGTCCGTCTACAATACCCCTTACAATATCTACAATAGGATCTGTTATGTCATCTCCTTCCATTAAGACAGTATAAAGCGCCGTAATAGAGCCTTTTTCAGAGTTTCCTGTCCGCTCCAGAGCTCTTTGAAGCCATGAAAAGATACTTGGCGGATAACCTTTCATAGTAGGCGGTTCACCTAAGGATAACCCTACTTCACGACCTGCCATAGCGCAACGTGTAATGGTGTCTGTCATTAGGAATACTTTTTTGCCTTGATCTCTAAAGTATTCGCAAACTGTTGTTGCGGCAAGTAAACATTTCATTCTGATTAGAGGCGGTTGGTCGCCTGTTGCGCAGACTATAACTGATTTTTTCATTCCTTCTTCTTGAAGAGCATCAACAATAAACTCTTTAACTTCTCTGCCGCGTTCTCCGATTAGCGCAACAACATTGACATCTGCATCGGAATTTCTTGCAATCATACCCAAAAGAGTTGATTTTCCAACTCCTGAACCTGCAAAAAGCCCCATACGCTGCCCTGTCCCCATGGTTAAAAGCCCGTCTATAGCCCTTATTCCTGTTGACATTTGCTCTGTTATGATTGGTCTATGAAAAGCATCAGGGATTGTGCCGTTTATGTTCATATATTTTGCGTTTGTAAGATCAAGCGGTCTTGAATCCATAGGTTCACCCAAAGGATTAACAAGACGACCCAATAAAAAATCTCCCACGGGAAAAAGTATGGGTGCTCCCGTTGTTTCAACAAGTGAACCTTGACCTATGCCTTCTCCGTCGTATAAAAGCAAAAGTTGAGCAACATCACCTTTAAAGGCTTGGACTTCTGCGGCTTTTTTTTCTCCGGTGTAGGTTTGTATGTAGCACAAATCGCCGATTTTAAGCCCAGGAAGCTTTACTTCTACCGTTAAACCCAATAATTTAGATACAACGCCTTTATACTTATATAAATCAGCATTTTCAATAGTTGTAAAAGCTTTTTGTTTTAAGTTATGAATTTTGTATTCTAATTCTTCGTTCATCAAAATAATTATAACATTTTTTATCTAAATTATTCGGATGATTTTTAAAATTTTGCTAATAAAATTATATGAATTTTTTTTAACACTACCTTATTTTATGTATTCTATTGTATAATTTAGAAGTAATAGCCTTATAATGGTTGTTGTGTGCTTAAAAATCAGTAATATTTGAACAGTAAGGAAAATAAGAATTGTTTGACTTTAATACAGACGTTGCGCAGAGTTATGGCGTATATAGAAATAATGATGAACTTAAAATAGCTGAATATGCAAGCTCTATTAATATTTCGGCAGGTTTGCATTCGGGAGATCCGATTAACATCCGCGAAGCGCTTTTATTTGCTAAGGAAAGGAATATAGCGCTCGGCGCTCATATAGGTTATCCTGATATACAAGGTTTTGGTAAAAGAAAAATGGATTTAACCCCCGATGAGCTTGAAGCAGTTGTAATTTATCAGGTTGGGGCTATTGAAGCTTATGCTAAGACAATGGATTTAGTTATTGAACATGTAAGATGCCACGGTGCTCTTAAAGATAAAATTAATGAAGATAGTGAAACTGCAATAATTGTAGCTAATGCTATAAAAAAGGTTAATCCTTGGTTAAATTTATTTGTTCAAAATTATGAAACAAAATTACTTATTGAAAAAGAGGGTCTGAAAGCTGCTTTAGAGGTTGATTTCGATGAAACATCTTCAATAAGACAAATAAGAGAATTACCATATAAACCTGATACTTTGCATTTTAGAAAACTTGAAGATATAAAAAGAGCTTATGATGTTATTAAACCGTCTCCGATAAATTATAATCGGGTTCAAAATCAAATATAGAGGCAAAATCAAATGAAAATGTTTAATAAAAAAGTTAAAATGCCAAAAGATGCAATTTGGCTTGTTCCCGGATTAAGGATTAAGCGCTGGTTTGCTTTAAGTATTATAGGTTCAACATTAGCTGTAGTTGGTGCTACATTTGTGTTTAAATTGGAGCCTTTGTATTACATAGTTAAAACCGCAAAAGAATTATTCCATGTTGTTCCGCCTGAACCTGTCGGAGCTTTGTTTATATTTGTCGGAGCTGTATTATTTATTTTGGCTTGGAAAAAAACAAATATTACAATGATGGAAACAGATAGCGCAGATGAAAAGCGCAAAAGACAATCCATGGGAGAAGTTTTATACAGAAGAATGAAGCTTGACCACGGGCCAAAAATAGTTGCTATAGGCGGTGGAACAGGTTTATCCATGCTGCTTCGAGGTATTAAAAAAATCACTAACAATATAACAGCAGTTGTAACAGTTGGAGATGACGGCGGTTCCTCCGGTCGTCTGCGCGAACAGATGGGAGTTTTACCCCCCGGAGATATAAGAAATTGTATAGCTGCTCTAGCTGATGATGATGATATAGTTACAAAACTTTTTCAATACCGTTTTAGAGCAGGTGAAGGGCTTGAAGGACATAGTTTTGGAAACTTATTTATCACTGCAATGACTGCTATTTGCGGAGATATGGTAACAGCTATAAAAGAATCATCCAAAGTTCTTTTAATTAGAGGTAGAGTCCTGCCTGCAACATGTGATGATATGAAACTGTATGCTAAAATGGAAGATGATTCTATTGTAAGAGGCGAAAGCAATATTCCTGAAGCAGGAAAAAGAATAATGCAATTATGCTGTGAGCCGGCTGATTGCAAACCGACTCCTGATGTTGTAGAAGCTATTCATAATGCCGATTTAATTATAATGGGTCCCGGAAGCTTATATACATCAGTTATTTCGAATTTTTTGGTAAAAGATATTACAAAAGCTGTTTGGCAATCTAAAGCTAAAAAAATATATGTTTGTAACGCCATGACACAAGTCGGAGAAACAGATAATTATTCTGTTTCAGACCATGTTAAAACGATTTTTGATCATGTTAGAATGCCTGAAATTGATGATAGCAACAAAAATTTCTTTGATGCGGTTTTGGTTAATAATTATATGCCAAGAAACTTGGCCGAAAAATATGAACAAGCAGGTTCGCTTCCTGTAGAGATTGATATAACCGAATTAAGAAGATTAAAAGTTGAAGTTGTTGAACGTAATTTACTTGAAGATAATAAAGAAGGATTAGTACGTCATAATTGTTCAAAGGTCGCAAAGGCTATATATTATTGGTATAAAAGATCAATTAAAAAATAAAAGAATTAGTATCATACAAGATGAGAAAGAGTATTCAAAAAATACAAAACTATAAAAAAGAGGGTAAGAAAATTACTATGCTTACCTCTTATGATTATTCGACGGCAAAATATATTGATAACGCAGGAGTCGATATGATTTTAGTCGGCGATTCTCTTGCTCAGGTTGCCCTTGGATATGATAGCACTACAGATATCGGCATGGAAGAAATGCTTGTTTTTGTCCGCGCTGTTTCTCGTGCGGTTGAAAATGCTTTGCTTGTTGCTGATATGCCTTTTATGAGCTTTCAATTGGATAAAGTTGAAACAATGAAAAATGCTTGTGAATTAATTAAAGCAGGCGCAAATGCGGTTAAAATTGAAGGAAGCTCTGATTTTACAATTGAAAATATTAATCATTTAACTCAAAATGGTGTTCCTGTTATGGGGCATTTAGGTTTTACGCCATTGAGCATTAATACATTGGGCGGTCATAAAGTTCAAGGAAAAGATGCAGATAGAACAATTGAAATTTTAAAAGACGCTCTAAGGTTACAAAATGCAGGGTGTTTTGCAATTGTTCTTGAAATGGTGCCTTTGCAATCGGCGCAATTTATTTCGCAGAGGTTAAGAATTCCAACTATTGGAATTGGCGGAGGAAAATTCTGCGATGGGCAAGTGCTTGTTTCTGACGATATATTCGGAAAATACGATAGGTTTAAGCCGAAATTCGCACGTCAGTATTCAAGTTTAAAGGATATTATTTTTAATGTCGCAAAAGCATTTTGTTCTGATGTTGAGGAAGGAAGTTTTCCGAGCGCAAAAGAATCATTTATGCTTGATATTGAGGAGATAGAAAAACTTGAAAATTATAGATAACATTAAAGAATTAAAAGAAGAAATCAAAAATCTAAAAGGTACAATCGGGCTTGTTCCTACTATGGGAGCTTTGCATAATGGGCACTTATCTTTAATTAAAAAAGCAGTTAGTGAAAATGATAACGTTGTCGTATCTGTATTTGTTAATCCTATTCAGTTTGGTGCAAATGAGGATTTAGATAAATACCCTCGCAGTCTTGAAAATGATGCTAAATTATGTGATGAACAGGGTGTTAAAATAGTTTTTGCGCCGAAAATTAGCGAGATGTATTCGGATGAAAAAAATAACTTAACTTTAATTTGTCCTCCTTATGAAGTTGTGGATAAATTATGCGGTAAATCGCGTCCGGGGCATTTTGACGGGGTTTGTTCGGTTGTAGCCAAGTTATTTAATTTAACTAAGGCAAATAGAGCTTATTTTGGGCAAAAAGACGCTCAACAGCTTTTTATTGTTCAAAAAATGGTTAGAGATTTAAATTTTGATATTGAAATTGTGCCTTGCCCCATTGTAAGAGAATCAGATAATCTTGCGCTATCAAGCAGAAATCAATATTTAACGCAAAACGATAGAGCGCTTGCACTTAATATTTCAAAAGCACTGTTTAATATTAAAAAACTCTTTTTGCAAGGAATTAAAGATACAAGAGCTTTGGTTGATGTATCTTTAAAGATTATGGAAGGATTAGATGTAGAATATATTGAATTTGTTGATAAAAATACATTTAATTTCCAAACTGAAGCGGATAGAAATACTATAGTCCTGATTGCGGCAAGAGTACCGGAATCTAATACAAGGTTAATTGATAATATAAATTTATGGGACGAGATGTAAAAAAAATAATTAAATTTCTTATATTCTTAAAATATTTTGCTCCTTTTATGGCGTTTATATATCTTTGCGCTTGGACAATCGGAGTTTTTTCAGAAAGTTTTTATATTTTCAGTAGAAAATTAATTGGTTTATTTCCTTTAATTATTGAAAAGATTATATATGTTGAAGCGGATTTAGCCGGTAAAGATATTTCAATGAGTTATATACATTGCGCTTGTATATTAATGATTGTTATGTTTGTTTGCTCAAAATCCATAGAGCGTTTAGAAAAAGTGCAAAAATTATATGAAAACAAAGAACTTGAAAGACGCGTAGCTGCTCAAAAAGAATTAAAAAAGCTGAAAGAAAAGCAAAAAAAAGATGTAATATGTAAAAGGAATGTTTTTTTCGGGTTATTTGAATTTAGACTTGATTATTTTAATTACTATGGCAAATTTAAAAGCGATGTTCAGGAGCTTAGAAAATTAAAAATCGAATATTGTAAAATGATAGTTGGAAAATTAAAAGAAAAATATCCTAAAATTAAGTTTATCTCAGCAGAAAAACTTTTCTTTATGTGTGATGATTTTTCTGTTTTTTCAAGTGTTACAAAAGATATTGTGAAGTTATTTAAGGGATTTTTAAATATAGGTAACAAAAAAGGCATTAAAACCGAAATGCTTTTATCTTATTGGGCGGGAGATAAAAACACAAATGCAAAGGGTACTTATAAGATTTTAGAGAAAATAAACGAGCTAAATCATATAAATAAAGTCATAGTAGCGAGCGGAATTTATTTTCGTTATATGGAAGAACATGAAAAAGATGCTTTTGAATTTGCTCCTATGGGCGCTTCTAAGCTTATAAATATTGATTCATCCGGAGGCGATTTGGATTTGAATTTGTATGTGATTAAAAGTTCAAATTAAATTATTTTACGTTTCTTTTTCCTAAGGCAATTGTAAAAAGATCGTATGTAAAGTTGCCTTTTGAATCGCTAAGACCATAAATTATTCTTCCGCAGGCATTTTCAACAGTTTTTGCATCGTGTATTTCGGTTAAATATTCTTTTGCATATACTTCAAGTTCACAATTTGTATCCAGATAAAATCCTGCAACTATGTTTGGTGAAATTAATGCGCATTGCGCATCATTAAGGTAATCTGAAATAAGAGAAGATGTATTTTTTAAGTCGGAGCAAGTTGTTTTTTCTCCGTCTGTATATTTGATAAAATAATTTGCTAAATCTTCGGAATTAATCTCATCATCTCCGTTTTCATCTTCCAAATTAACTATTGAACCGTTACTTGTGTGTTGAAATAGAATTTGTAGGTATGTGTTTTGAATATTTGTATAAAAGCTTTGGCTTACTGATTGTATTTTTTTTGCTTTTGCTTCGTCAAAATTTAGTGTTGAAAGCACTGTAATTGTCATAATTACGGCTAGGACAACCAAAACTATCAAGGTTTCTGCTAATGTAAAAGCAAAAGATTTATTTTTCATTATTCTATCTCATGGTTTATCATAACTAATATACATTTTTTTTAAGATATTTTCAAAAAACTCATATATCTGTAGGAGCTTTTTATGGTTTTTAATTGAATATTGTATTAAATTGGGTATAATATACTTGTGATAAAGTGTTTTGAAAAAAAATGCGCTTTTTCTCTAACGGAAGCGATTATTACAATGCTGATATTGGGAATTGTTATGTCTCTTGCATTAGCAGGCGTTAAGTTATATGCTCCGACAGAAGAAGGGCAAACTACTCTATCATGGAAAATGGCTGAAAATATAGAGTCTGCAACCTTGCAAATACTTTTAAATCATTCAAGTTATGATGATTTTTTAAGAATAAAAGATGGCGGCGGCTATTTTTCTATAGAAGACCCTGATATTACAAAGAGAATGTCGGCACTATATTCAAAATACTTATCAGATATCAGTTATAATGTAGATTTGACAAATGAATATTTTTCTGAAGAAATTCAGGACTATAATAAAACTTCGACAGGAGAAAAATTAAAAGATGCATATTCGAATTTTTTCTATGTAACAGATGGAATGTTGATAGGTTTTAGATTTTATCAAAGCTGTGCTGCAACTGAGAAAAATTCTAATCCACCTGAACATAGAGGCAGATATTCAATAAATAAGATTTGCGGTTCTATATTTTATGATATAAATTCATTTAAAGGGCCGAATAAATTAGGATCAGATCAATATATATTATCTGTTTACAAACGTGGAATTAAATATAATAATGATTAAAATGATAAAGGAGTATAAATGATGAAAATCAAAAGAGCGTTTACAATGGCGGAAGCAATATTAGTCATGACCATTCTGGGTATTATTGCAACCATTATGATTACGACATTGAAGCCTGCTGAATATAAAGATAAAGGTCTTGCAATTATGGCAAGAAAAGTTTTATCAGAAATAGATACAGCTACAACTCAAATGTTAATCAATAATTCAGCATCAGGTAACACTTCTTCATTATATGAAGCAGGAACTGCAACTTTATTTTCATTGGAAACAGCTAATATGGATGATAAAGTTGGTAAGCTTTATAAAAGATATTTAACTGCAACAAGACAAGAATGTAATGATGCTAATTGCCCTTGTAATGCATATGTGAATAAATTTTATTTAAAAGATGGTGCTTGCATGGGTATTACAACAGGAACTCAATCAACAGATGTTAATACTTGGTTTCCCGGAGAAACTAATTTTACTTCAATGCGGCCCACTCATGGTATGATTTTCTTTGATACAAACGGAGAAGAAGAACCTAATGTTATGGGAAAAGATCAATTCTTGCTTCCTATGGGACCTGAAGGCGTTCAATATGCTACTGATTAATTTCTAAAGGTATGAAATTGAAATATAGATTAGCTTTTACTCTGGCAGAATCTTTAATCACAATGATGATACTTTCGATAATTTATGTTGTGATTGCCGGAGTTTTGCGTCCCGGGGATGTTAAAAAGGATGTTTTACAAAAATCCGGTGCAAATATGTTGTATCAATTGGATTTTGCATCAAAACAAATTCTTGCAAGAAATACCGTAAACTATACGCTTTATCACTTAAAAACACCTGATGGTACTGAATTTTTAATAACCGAAGATGATGCAGATGAAAAATTGATGAAATTATTTAGAAGATATTTAAAAGGTATAAAAAATGTAAATTTAAGTGCTGCTTACCTTTCAAGAGTTCTGGTTGATGAAACTAATACAACTATTACCGATGTTAGCCCTTCAAGTTTTAAATACGGTTTTAATTTGAGCAACGGAACCTATTTAGCAATAAAATTAAATAAGAATTGCACAACAACGGAAAGTTACATTTATAGTCCTGTGCAACGACAAAAAAGAGAAGCATTAAGAAGTTGCGGCTTGTTTTTTTATGATGTAAATGGCGAAAAAGCCCCGAATACATTAGGTGTTGACCAATATATAGTTTCAGTTGGTAAAAACGGAATAAAATAAGTGTTGCAAAAAAATTTGCTTATTATAAAATAGTTCATGTCAGAAATCCCAACATCGAACATAAGAATTTAGCTTTTAGATAAAAAAGCTGATTTTGGTGTTCTTTTTTAGTTTTAGGGAATCCCCCGAAGATAATTCACATTAAGAAAGGTAATAAACGTGGAAGAAAACAAAGAAATCCAAGCTGAAATTCAAGAACAAGAAACAGTAGAAGCTGTTGAAGAAGTTGTTGTTGAAGAAGCTCAGGAAGAAGTAAAAGAAGGCAAAAAACCTCAAAGAAAAAGCAGAAGAAGAAAGATTGAAACAGTTGAACCAACTGAATCAGAATGGAAAGAACAAGTTGTTCAAATACGTCGTGTAACAAAAGTTGTAAAAGGCGGTAAGAAACTTTCTTTTAGAGCAATTGTTATAGTAGGAAACAAAAAAGGCCAAGTAGGAATGGGTGTTGCAAAAGCTGCTGAAGTTATTATAGCAATTCAAAAAGCAGTTGCTGATGCAAGAAAAAATCTTGTTAGCGTTCCTTTATTTAATGCAACTATTCCTCATATGATTACAGGCAGATCAGGTGCAGGTTCAGTTATTTTAAGACCTGCTTCAAAAGGTACCGGAGTTATTGCAGGCGGTGCTGTTCGTGCTGTATTGGAACTTGCAGGTGTAGAAAATATCCTATCTAAATCTTTAGGTTCTAAATCTCCTCTAAATGCTGCTAATGCTACTTTAAATGCACTAAAATCTTTAAGAACATTTAAAGATGTAGCTGCAGTAAGAGGTATCAGCGTAAAAGAAATGTTACAAAAATAATTA
This sequence comes from Candidatus Gastranaerophilales bacterium, assembly GCA_944324445.1. Taxonomy (GTDB): domain Bacteria; phylum Cyanobacteriota; class Vampirovibrionia; order Gastranaerophilales; family Gastranaerophilaceae; genus RUG14156. The sequence goes on from CALUWL010000008.1 coordinate 17,429, forward strand.
AAGGTATATGAAAATGGCAGATAAAAAAATTAAGATTAAACAAGTTAGAAGCACAATTGGTGCAAGCGAAAAACAAATCAGAGTTGTTCGCGCGCTTGGTTTAACAAAAAAAGATCAAATAGTTGAACATCAAGCGAGTGCCACAATTTTAGGTATGGTTAATAAAGTACCTCACATTGTTGAAATTGTTGAATAAGAAAGGTAAATATAAATGTTAAGTTTAGAAGATATAAGACCCGCTGAAGGCGCTACTCATACAAAAAAACGTAAAGGTAGAGGTATTGCTTCAGGACATGGTAAAACTTCATGCCGTGGAAATAACGGTGAAGGACAAAGATCAGGTAATTCACACAAACGTGGTTTTGAAGGCGGTCAAATGCCCTCATATAGACAAATGCCTAAATTAAAAGGTTTTAAGAATAAATTTAGAGAAGAATCATGTGCAATTAATGTTGCAAGATTAGCTGAATTAGATGTTGAAACAGTTGATTTGGCTTATCTTCAAGAAAACAGAAAAGCTTCTTCTTCCGCTGTCGCTTTAAGAATACTTGGAAATGGTGAAATTACAAAAGCTATTACAGTAAAAGCTAGTTATTTCAGCCCAAGTGCCAAAGAAAAAATTGAAAAAGCAGGCGGAAAGGTAGAATTGGTATAATGCAACAAAATATCGACTCAGAAAAAGTTGTGCAAAATTTAATGGCAAGTTGGCAAGCAAGTGGATTAAAGCAAAAGCTTATATTCACTTTTGCCATAATTGCATTGTTTAGATTTGGTGCACAGTTGCCGATTTACGGTATAAATAATGAAGTATTTTTGAACTTGGCCAGTGGAAACAATCTGATTGGTTTTTTGGATATGTTTTCAGGTGGTGCTTTGGGTAAAGTTTCTATATTCGCGCTTGGTATCGGACCTTATATTACATCTTCAATTATTATGCAATTAATGGCGGTTATTATACCAAGTCTTGAAAAAGCACAAAAAGAAGAAGGTGAAGCCGGCAGGCGCAAAATTCAACAATTAACAAGAGTTTTCACGGTTGCTTTGGCTTTATTTCAATCTTTGGTTTTTGCTCTTGCTTTATATAAACTTCCCGGAGCTATAATGCATGGGGTTAATCCTGTGATGTTCTTTGTGGGTTCTGCGGTATCTTTAACGGCAGGAGCCATGATTGTTATGTGGCTAGCTGAATTAATAACTGAAAAAGGCGTTGGAAATGGCGCTTCGTTATTGATTTTTGTTGGTATTATTGCAGGTATTCCTTTGTATTGCGATAGAACCGCAACTCTGGTTAGTCAAGATCCAATGTTGCAATTGGGACTTGTAGCTTTGGTTGCTATATTTCTTGCAACAATAATATTTATTATAGTTCTGCATGAAGCTGCAAGAAAGGTTCCTATTGTTTCTGCAAGACGTCAGGTCGGAAATAAAGTTTATGGCGGACAAAATACTAATATTCCGTTTAAACTAAATCCGGGCGGGGTTATGCCAATTATCTTTGCAGTTGCAATATTATTGTTCCCTGCAACAGTACTTGGTTTTGTTCAGCAAATGCATATTGAAAACCCTGTTTTAGCGGGAATATTCGAAAGATTAAGCTTATTATTCAGTGCAAATTCTATGAGTTATTATGTAATTTATTTTGTATTGATTGTAACATTGACATTTTTCTATGCTTCAATTATTCCTTCAATGCAGCCTAAAGAAATTGCAAATAACTTAAAGAAATATGGTTCTGCAATCCCTGGGGTTAAACCCGGTAAACCTACTGCCGATAAATTAAATGAAATTCTAACTAGAATCACTTTAATCGGTGCTCTTGCATTGGGTATAATTGCTTTAATTCCAACTATTGCAACAAAAATCACAAATATAACAACATTCCAAGGTATCGGCGCTACGAGCTTGATAATCCTTGTCGGTGTTGCGCTTGATTTTATTAATCAAATAAAAACTCACATGTTAGCTAAGAACTATGAAAGTTTCTTACAACAGTAAAGGATAAATAATGAAAAAAGTATTCATATTTTTAGGGCCTCCGGGTTCAGGAAAAGGTACTCAAACTTCAAGATTAGCAGATAAACTATCCATCCCTCATGTTGATACAGGATCGCTTTTGAGGAAAAATATTCAAGATGGCACCGAATTGGGTTTAATTGCTAAAGGTTATATTGATAAAGGTCAATTAGTACCCTTGAAGGTTGTATCTGACGTAATAAAAGATAGACTTCAAAAGGATGATTGTTTAAATGGCTATATTTTAGACGGTTTTCCTCGTTCGGTTGAACAAGCTGAAGCATTAAAGAGTATAATGGATGAACTTAACACGTTCAGTCTAAAAGATGATACTTTGGCTATCTATTTTGATATTCCGACTGAAGTACTGGTTCAAAGGCTCGTGAATAGAAGAAGCTGCCCTAAATGTGGTACTATATATAATCTTATTTCAAATCCTCCTAAAATAATGGATTATTGTGATATTTGTGATACCAAGTTGACCCAAAGAAAAGATGATAACGAAGAAACAGCTCGTTTAAGGTTTGAAACTTACGAAAAAGAAACCGCTCCTTTGTATGACTATTTTAAACAAATGGGTATTTTAAAGGAGTTGGATGCCGATAAACCGATAAGTGAAATTTGGGAAAACTTAAAGAATATAATTTTTGAAGAAAAATAATTTTTAATTTTTAAAAGCCCCTCAATTGAGGGGCTTTTTTTAATAAACCAAACAGTCTGAGCATAATTATATATCTAATATAATTCCTTTGTAATGTATTATTGACTATACAATTTTTTTATAATCTAGTCAATAATACATTTTATTGGACTTATATTAACATTTCAAAGGGCATATATGAAGAAAAAACTAAAACCAAGCGGAAATGGCTGGGTGCTCTATTTTCAAAAGTCTTTGCTCAAACTTCTGGGATATAAACCTGACGAAATTAAAATTTTAATTGTAGCTAAAAACTCTTGTCTTTATTTTTCACCTGTTTGCAAAGATGAGTTAGATAAATATAAAAATAATATGGTCAGGAATTTTCAAAAAAGCGGCGGCGGATATGGAATTTATTTGCCTGCAGCTTTAATTGATGTTTTAAATGTTGATCCTGCAAATGATTATATTTATGTTGAAATTGACGAAGATAGGGTGATAGTCAAAAAGGCGCAATAATTTTTTCTTTTGGTTGTATAATTATTTTTATAGAAAAGAGGAAATTATGATTCATAAAAAGTCAAGAGAAGAAATAAAAATAATGCGTCATGCAGGTTCAATTGTTGCGCTTGTTCATCAGGAAATGGCAAAAGTTATTGAAGCCGGAATTTCAACTTATGAGCTTGATAAAATTGCTTATGACATTATAAAAAAGAATAAAGCAATTCCTACTTTTCTTGGCTACGAGGGTTTTCCGGCATCAATTTGTGCTTCAATTAATGATGAAGTAGTTCATGGAATTCCATCTAAAGATAGAATTTTAAAAGAAGGTGATATAGTCTCCATTGATGTTGGTGCTACATATAGAGGTATGGTTGGAGATGGAGCTTGGACTTATCCTGTAGGCAATATTTCTCCTGAGGTTCAAAATCTTTTAAAGGCGACCGAAAAAGCTTTGTATGCGGGTATTGAAAAAATGATACCTGATACATTATTGGAAAATGTTTCAGCTGCAATTGAAGATGTGGCGCTTGAAAATAAACTTGGAATAGTTCGTCAATACGGCGGACATGGTGTTGGGCGCGAAATGCATGAAGAGCCGTTTTTATTTAATTATCGAACAAATTGCACAACAATGATTAAGAAAAATTGTGCTATTGCAATTGAGCCTATGTTAAATCTTGGTTGCGATGAGGTGCATTCTCTTGCGGATGGTTGGACGGTCGTTACTGATGATAAAAAACCGTCTGCGCATTTTGAACATACTGTTGTTGCAAGCGAAGACGGCCCTTTAATTATGACTCAATTATTGTAATTATTGATTTAAAGCTTCCAAATACATTTCATAAAGTTGATTAATGTTTTCTTGGTTGTTTGTACCATCGATTAAATACCACAGGAACTCTTCACTACTTGATAAAATATCTATTTTGCCGTCAAATACTCCTGTTAGATTTCCTTGGTATTCTTCGCCAACCTTGGTTACTGTGAATTGGTCTAAATTTTTATATAAACTTGCAAATTCATCTGCACTTAATGTGCCTGAGGAGTCTGAATTTCCCATTCCTTCATCCATCATTTGAAACATAAAATGTGCCATTGCATATCCTAAGGCAATTGTTTCAATTGTATCATCTTTGTCTATATTTTTAAGTTCGCTATCTAAATATTCTTCAAGGCTGATTTCTCCGTCTTGGTTTTGATCCATAGTGGCAACTTCGCCTTCACCCAGTTTTTGAAGTTGTGTGTTGTAATCTTGTTCGTTATTTGCGTTTTTACCTTCCATAAAATCGTATTCAAATCCGATTTCACTTCCTTGATTAAAGTATTCTGCTAATATTCCTTCTTCGCTTAATCCTAATTTATCTTTTTTATTTAATAAATTTTGTGCTGCAAGGTCATTAATTTCGTGTTTTTGCTGCCAAGTTTTCATATTGTCATAAACTTGAACACCTGTAATAGTTGTCATCTTACTTCTCCTTTTTCTTGATATAAAGAAATAAAAAAAATATATAAAAAGTATTGCTATTTATGTTAAGAAATGTAACGAATTTATATAATTTTGAAATACTGATTATATATTTGTTTTTATTAATATGTAAGTAAAAAAGGTTTAAAATTATGTTAATAGAACTTTTAAATATTATGAATAATGATGCTGCAGCTAATGAGCTTGAAACTCAAATGACAAAAAACAGCATGTCTATTCGTTTAAGACAAAAACAATCTGCTTCTAAAATTTCAGATATTCATGCTAAATATGATGTTGATAAAGAAAGAATCAGAAATGAAATAAATTCACTTGATAAAGAAGCTGCAATTGATGAATATCAAGATTTGATGTCCGAATTGAATGATTTAAAAGATGCTGAAGATAGAGAAGTTGAAGTCGAAGAAAATGCTTCAAATGACTATGAAACAGGGCTTCAGCTTCAAAATGACAGCATTTCAACGAGATTAGAAGCACTTAAAGCTGATAATGAATCTTTAAAAGAAACTCATCAACAAAATATTGAAAAAAGTTTCGGATATTTTAAATAGAGAGAGAATGAATAATTTTTTAAGCCCTGCTCGAGTCGAGAGGGCTTTTTGATGTAAAAATTTTAAAAATCTGATATTATATTGTTAACAAAACTTAATTAAAATACTAAAGAATTTTAAAATAATGCCGATTAAAAAGTGGAAGCTATAAATTATGGCTTTAAAGAGGATATTATTGTGTTAAATGTCAAAAATGATTTATTCTTAAATAGTGTAGGTGATTTAATCAGTGCAACCTCTGTTCACAATGACCATACGATTTTAATAGTGGATGATGAAATAAATAATTTGCAGCTTTTAAAAAGAACTTTTAGAGGAAAATATACGGTTTTAACTGCGTCAAACGGGCTTGAAGGTTTGGAGGTTTTAAAAAGAAATATAAATGATATTTCTTTAATTGTTTCGGATCATAAAATGCCCATTATGGAGGGTACAAAGTTTTTGGAAGAAGCTAATCATATAGCTCCCGATGTTATAAAAATTCTTTTAACAGGTTTTTCGGATATTGAAATAATAACTGATGCAGTTAATAAATGTAACTTATTTCAATATATTTTAAAACCCTTTGATCCTCAAGAATTGCAGGAAGTAGTTAAAAACGGCTTGGATAAATTTGATTTAGTCAGCTCTAAATCAATGATATTAAAAGATTTAAAAGAATTATTTTATAAAACAATTAAATCCATAGCCTCGGCTCTTGATGCTAAAGACCCATATACCCACGGGCATTCCATGAGGGTTACATTGTATTCAATTATTCTTGCAAGAGAATTAAATGTTCCTGATGATCAGCTTGAATTAATTGAAACAGCCGGTTTATTGCATGATATAGGTAAAATCGCAATACCGCAGGCAATTTTGTGTAAACCCGGCAAATTAACAGACAGCGAATTTGTTGTTATGAAATCTCATCCTTCAAATTCGGAAAAGTTAATTGCAAGTATTAAAAAGCTTCACGAGGTTTCCCCCGGTGTAAAACATCACCATGAAAGATGGGATGGCAGAGGCTATCCTGATGGATTAAAGGGCGAAGAAATACCTTTTTCTGCTCGTATTATAGCTATAGCTGATACTTATGATGCTATGACATCTACAAGGTCATATAGAGTGGCTTTGACACATGAAACCGCTATTAATGAAATTGATAAATGTGCAGGAAGCCAATTTGATCCGACTTTGGCTAAAAAATTTGTTGAAATTCAAGATATAATCAGGGCCGCCAAGGAAAATCCGGAAGAATATTATATAAAATATTCAACTTTATATAAAGAAATTAATCTGGCGCATGATTAAGAAGGTCTTTGTGCTCATCTGAGCCACCTGTTTTAATTAGATTTAATTCATCTGCAATTTCAAAAGGAAGTTGTCTTGAGCTGAATTTTATAATACCTCTAAATCTATCATAGGGATAAAATACTTCAATTCCATCCAGTCCATAGTTTTTTAGACACTTAACAAAATGCTTTAGCAAAATGACATTACAGCAGCAAGGATGCGCAAGAACCGCAATTCCGCCTGCTTTGTGGATAGTATCAATAACTTTTTTGGGATGTCTTGATTTTAAGAGTCTTAAAAAATCGTTTTTTGTTTCTTTTTCATTTTGAGCACAGAGCATATTTAGTTCTTTGTTTTCTATATCAATTCCGTAACCTAAGATATGCAGAAGCGACATTCTAAAAAAGCAATCAAATTCAACACCTTTAATTAAAATAGGGTCATTTTTGTATTTGGATTTTTTGTAGCCTTGAATAGTGTTGTGGTCGGTGATTGAAATATATTCCATGTTTAAATTTTTTGCTTGCTCTACTAAAAAATCAAAATCTTTTTCGCCGTCAGAAAAATTAGAATGTATATGCAGGTTTATTTTTGAATAAAAATCTTCTTTTTTAAAATTTGAAAATAATTCTTTTAAGTTCATATTTATTGCCTAAGTGTTTATAAAAATAGTATAATCCGATAAAGGAGATTTTAATATGCTTGCTAATTATTTTCAAGGTTTGTTTAATTTGATAGCGGATTCTTTTAAATTTTCTTTCAAGAATTTTAAAGAGTTAATGCCTTATACTTGGCTTATGGTCATATTTCAAGTTGTAGGTTATATTGAATTGCTTTTTGCTTTGTTTTCTTTTGAGCAAGGGGCTTTTGGTTTAAATACCGTTTTAAAATTTGTTGTTGCTTTAATTTTGTATTTTGGCGGTATGTTTTTTATGTTTAAAAAGTTCTTTTCTTTTCTTTCAAAAGAACTTGAAACGGATGAATTTACCTATTTTAAGACCATTAAAGCGCTTTTAGTTTTTGCTGTTTTTAATTTGATACCTGTGCTTGTTTTTATAATCGGTATTTTATTATCTAAGTTTTATCCTGATTACACGAGGGTTTTGCAGATAATTGTTAATATTTTTTCTATAGTTTTTTATATTTCTTTAAGTTTTGCACTTGTTGAAATTGCAAAGCAAAAAAAGAATATGTTTTTAGCTATCTTAAATTCTATAAAAATATTTTTCAAGAATTTTTTATATACTTTTCCAATGCTTTTAATAGTTTATTTTATTGCTTTTGTTATCAAATTTTTGATAATTGCAATTTTAGCGTATGTATTCTTTAGTTTAAAAGCATTTTTACTCATTAAATCGTTGAATTTCTTTGATTCAATATTAAGTGTGCTTTCAATATATTTCTTTGCAACTTTATATTTAGGTGTTCAAGTTAATACAGTTAGGAAATTTGAGGAATAAAATGGAAAATGCATTAAAATTTGGTATCTTATTTTTTAGAAAATATTTAAAAGAATATTTAACTCTGCTTGTAAAACCTGTTTTGATTGGTATTTTAGGCATTTTTGCAATGTTATTTATGTTTATTAATCCTTTGTTTTCAATTTTAGGGTTATTTGTAACTATTCCTTGTATTTTTTACTCTTTTTGGAGAGGGATAACGGTAACTTATACTTTAAATTATGCAGCATATAATATGTATAAAAACGGTTCAAATCATTCTTTAAAAGAACTTTGTGTTCTAACAAAGAAAAAAGAAAAAGAACTTGCAGCTTGGATAACATACGTTGCTATTTTATCGACTTTTGGTTATATTCCCGCCTTTATATTATCGAGCGTTTTTGTTTCTTTTTCTTTAGCGGATTTATTTAATTTCCCTTATGGAACAATGCAATTTTTACAGAATTTTATGTCTTTTAAGGTTATGTCTTTATTTATCTTAAATACCCTTATTTTAATCCCTTTTTTAAATTTTTCTCAGCAAGTATTTTTCTTTAAAAAACCGCAGGAAAATTTTTATAATTTAACCTTGAATTGTTATAAAAAAATTGATATCAAAGGTTATATACTTGCTTTTTTAATTGTTTTAGCGGGTTTTATTTTAACATCAAATTCTTTATTAATATTTTTGATTTTCTTTTTTAATGTGTATATTTATGGAGTTAATATGTTTTGGTGGGCGCAAAAAAATGTTCAAAAAATTGAAAATCATTCATAAATAACAACTCTGTTTCTTCCGCCTTCTTTTGCTTTGTATAAGGCTTCATCTGCTTTAAGATAAAGTGATTGAGCTTCTTTATCGTTTTTATTATATTCGCTTACGCCTATTGAAATTGTTACCGAGATTTCTTTTATTCCGTCTATATTAAATTCTTCGATATTAATTTTTTTCTTTTCAACTTGGGCTCTCAACCTTTCAGCTACAACTTTTGCTTCATCGAGTTTTGTGTGCGGAAGAAGAAAAATAAATTCTTCTCCTCCGTATCTTGAGGCTATATCTTCTTCTCTTAACTCTTTTTTTATGGTTTTAGCTACATTCTTTAAGACGCAATCCCCGACTGCATGACCATAGGTATCGTTGACTTTTTTAAAAAAGTCAATATCAGACATTATGCAGCATAAGGGCTGGTTTTGTCTTTTTGCTGAGGCCGTTGTTTCTTTTAATCTTTTTTCAAATTGATGACGATTGTTATAGCCTGTTAGAGCATCTATTGTTGCATATTCCAGTACTTCTATATATGACTTTGCTCTTGTAAGGGTAATTTGAGCTTGCTGTTTTATTTCTTCTAAGTATTCTATTTCTTTTTTTGTGATTTTATCAAAATGGTTATAAGCAACAATTGCTCCGTATGCTTTAGAATCAACTATAAGAGGAAATATGCCCATTTTGCCATCTTGTTTTATTATAGTTGGTGATTTAGGGGTTATTTCTTCTAAATATTCATAAATTCTGTTATCTGAACAATTTTTTGGCCAAATTAATTTATATTCTTTTTTGTTTTTATTTTTTATAAAAATATAAATTAAATGTTCAGAAATGAATTGATCAATCATCTCGCCCATTATAGGCAGTATATAGTCAAGTTCATATTGAGTTTCCGTTATTTTTGCTATATTTCTTACCGTTTGATGAAATTTTGAGCTTATTTTTATTGCTTCTTTATTTTTTAAAGTGGTAGTAAGCATTGAAATTTGCGCTATTGTAAGAGGTAAAATTTTAAAAAAGTTGCTTTTGGGATTAATTTTTTCGCAGGATTTGAGTTTAACAATACCCAGCGTTTTATTTTTTTGACAAATTGGAAAATATAGGATATTGTTATTGATTTCAAAATTACTTTTTTTAATTAAGAAATTGTCAAATTGTTGTTTTATTTCAGTGCTTTCAGGATTATTAGATAAATTTTCCCAAGGTTTTGTGAAATCTTTTAAAAGATAGGAATATTCATCCATCATATAAATTTTTAATTCTTCGATATTAAAAAATATTCTGAAAGCTTTTGAAAAGCTTTCTATTAGCTCGTTTCTATCTTTTGCTTCTTCAAAAGATTTAACAAGTGTGTATGTGAAATTGTATAATGTTTCAGTATCCATTTACATATCACCCATAAAGACTTTTCTTCCCTCGCAAATTTTAAAATCTTCAATAAGCTCTTTTTCGGTTTCTTTGTTTGAATCATTAAGAACTAATTTTCCTGCTTTGTATTTTGCGTTTGTATTGTTTTCTTCTTTGTCTTTTATTTTCTCAAAATATTCTTTGTCGCTAAATAATGCTACTTTTTGATTAACTTCAGATAATACATCGAAAAGATAGCGTGTTTTATCGGGATCCCCTTTTGAATTTAGAATAAGGGCTGCTTTTTTAAATTCTTCAGAAGCACCTCTATAATCTTTCATATCATTTAAAATTATTGCAAGATTAAAGTGCGCTTCATATTCAAAAGGTCCTATTTCCATTGCTTTACAATAATAATATCCTGCTTGATTGTGATTTTTCAGGAGCTGATGAATAAGACCTAAATTATAGTTTGAATTGTATGATTTTAGAATATCAACCGCTTCTTCATAAGAGTTGCTTGCTTTTTCGAGGTAGTGTCTGCTTGTGCTTTTATTTAATCCGGCAAGCAGGGATTTTGTTCTGTATGCAAGTCCCATATTGTAATAGGCAACTCCTCTGTTGTGTATATAGGATTTTTTGCTATCAACCAAGAAAGGTATTTTTATAAATTTGGGCTTATTTGAAATTACTTTTTTATATTGTTCTATTGCTTCATCTGTTTTATAGATTTCAGTCAAAATTATCGCATAATCAATTCTTGCAACTTCATAATCAGGATTTATCAAAAGAGCTTTTTCATAATTTTTAAGTGCTGAATAATAATCTTCATACACAACATAAATGTTTGCAAGGTTATACATTGCTCTGTAGTGCTTAGGATGGAGTTTTATTCCTTTTTCATAGAAATATATGGCTTTAGACAAATCTTCTTTTTTAAATGCTTTATCGCCTCTATATATCCAATAATATCCTCGAAATTTATTAATTTCTCTTTTATAAAAATCAAAAAATACAAAAACACTGATAGCAAAAAGCAGGATAAGCACTGCACTTATCACTTTTGCTAAAGTAGATTGAAATATTTTTTTCAGTTTTTTCATTTTTGGTGATAGCTTTTATTTTTTAAGCTTCAAAAAGCTTATAGAGTCTTTCTTCTATAATTTTATTATCTAGTTCATTTTTTTCTTTGTTTAAATTGAGAGCTTTTTGATACTGTTTTGCAGCTGTAATTTTTTCTCCCATTATTTCATGGCTTCTTGCAAGGTTAAAGTGCGCAAGAACGTAATTCGGGTTGATTTCTGTTGCTGTTTTAAAGTATTCTGACGCTCTGTTTGCATCTCCGAGTCCATCAAGAAATACGACGCCCAGATTATTATACGCTATATCATAGCTTGGATCGAGCTCGATTGCTTTTGAATAGAATATAATAGCTTTTTCAATACAATCTTTTTCCCAATATGCCATAGCAAGGCGAGAATATATTTTCGGATTGTTTGTATCTTCATTTAATGCTAAATTGTAGTATTCAATGGCATTATCGAGTTTTTCAATGTCATAATATATATCTGCTATTGCTTCATGGATTTGAGATTTGTTTTTTGTTAGAAGCAAGCTGTTTTGCAGCATAGAAATTGCTGCTTCTGAGTTTCCTTTAATTTGGTGGTATATTGCAGCAAGTGCTTGTGCTACAACAGATGACCATTCGTCATTCGGGTTTGCTTCCAGTGCTTTTTTATATAATTCAATTGCGCTATCGTATTGTTCTAATTGAACATAAGCATACGCAAGAGAATTTTGATAATATGGGTTATTTTCGTCATATTTTAGGGCTAGCTTAAACGCACTTAGGGCATTTATTTTTTCGTCTTTTTTTAAATATAAATGCCCTAATTCATAGTAACATTTTGAAAGTTCGGGGTATTTGTTAGCTAGGATGGTATAATAATCTATTAATTCATCTATTTTATCGCTTTGAAATTCTTCAATGTATTCAATTGCATTAACGACTTTCATAGGGTCGTTATCAGATAAAATAACAACATTATTTAAGCAATCAAAAGCGATATCATGACGATTTTTTTTGATTGCAATGCGAGCCATTCTTTCATATAGGCCTATTGATTTTTTTGAATTATCTACAGCACTTAAGTATACATCGTATGCTTTTTTTTCGGAATTGATTTTTTCAAAAAATTCACCGACTGCTCTATATTTAGCAAAGTTGATATCATCCATTATGTTTCTTGCAAGCATTTTAATGCTTGCTTTATCAAACATGCTCATCAATGTTCCGGTTAAGCCGTAGTATATAGCGCCTGTGAGGTCTTTAACTGTGTCTTTTCCTGCATGGTTTTTAATCTTTTCAAGACAAGTGAGTGCAAGGACAAGACGAGTTCTTGATGTTGCTGGTTTTAATTTTATAGCAATTTTAAATTCTTCTTTTGCTCTATCAAATTCTGAATTCAAAGAAAGGAAATATCCCAAATACATGTGAGCGTTTGCATCATTCGGATTAATTCTTACTGCTTTGGAACACTGTTCAATTGCGCTTTCAACCCCGATTTGACCGTTTTTGTGCAAAAGTGTCGCAAGTCTGTAATAAGCGCTTGTTTGGTCGGGGTCTTCTTTTATTGTTTCTATGTAGCAATTTATAGCGGTAGTTAAATCTTCGTTTGTTGCTTTAAGAAGATACCTTTGATGAGCCGCAACTGCCATTTCCAGTGTTTTTTCAGAATTAGTCATTTTCGTATCGTCTTTTCTTTGGGGAAATTTAATTTTTTGTTTTAACATTTATAATCCTTGCTTTGACAGAAAAATATCATACTATCAAGCTATCGATTTTATATGATTATGCTTTAATATTTTCAAGAAAAAATCATCTATATGTATGAAATAAAAAAAGCTGCCATATTGGCAGCTTTTTTGAGTGTTTAAAAATTTAATTAATCATCAAGTGCATCTACACCCGGCAGGATTTTTCCTTCGATAAATTCTAAAGAAGCTCCGCCGCCTGTTGAAACGTGAGTGAAATCTTCTGCTTTAGCAAATTTCTTTGCTGCTGAAACAGAATCTCCGCCGCCTATTACAGAAGTTGCACCTGCTTTTGTTGCTTCAACAATGGCTTTTAATACTGCTTTTGTACCTTCCGCAAATTTAGGATTTTCAAAAGCACCAACTGGACCATTCATTAAAATAGTTTTAGATGATTTAATAACATCGCTGAAGGCTTTTTGAGTGTTTGGACCGGCATCAACGCCTTCGAAGCCATCTGGGATATTGTTTACATCTACTACTTTGTTTTCCCCGTTTCCGGAAAAATCGTTTGTAGCAAGTACATCTGTTGCAAGAACAAGATTAACCCCTTTAGCTTTAGCTTTTGCTTCAATTGCTTTAGCGGTTTCTAATTGGTCATCTTCGCAAATTGAATTTCCGATTTTTCCGCCGTTAGCTTTAACAAAGGTGTATGCCATGCCGCCACCTATGATTAGGTTATCTACTTTGTCGATTAAGTTTTCTAAAACACCGATTTTAGTAGAAACTTTAGCGCCGCCTACGATTGCAGTGAAAGGATGAGTTGGATTATTTAGTGCTTCACCTAAACATCTCAATTCTTTTTCCATTAAAAGACCTGATACCGCAGGTTTTAGAATGTGAGCTAATTTAGCTGTTGATGTGTGTTTTCTGTGAGCAGCTCCAAATGCATCATTTACGTAGAAATCGCCAAGCTTAGCAAGTTCTTTTGCAAAAGTCATATCATCATCTTTTGCTTCTTCTTCTTTATAAAATCTGATGTTTTCTAAAAGTGCAACTTGTCCTTCCTTAAGAGCTTCAAGTTCTTTGTCTGCGCCTTTACCTACTAAAGATTTTACAAACAGAACATCTTGACCTAATACTTTTGATAAGTGTTTTGCAACAGGTTCAAGAGTGAATTCAGGTTTAACTTCTCCCTTAGGACGACCCAGATGCGCCATTAAAATTACTTTTGCACCCTTATCTGTCAAATATTTAACGGTAGGTATAATAGCTTGAATTCTTGTATCATCTGATACATTTTTGTTTTCATCTAAAGGAACATTAACATCAACTCTTACAAGAGCTCTTTTTCCTTTGATGTCGCCTAAATCTTTAATTGATTTTTTCATATCTGAAACTCCTTACGTATTCACAACATAAGGTAATTTTAGAATAAAGATAAACAATCTTCAACTTTATTTAGTGAAGAAATTTTTAATAGCTCTTAAAATATCCAAAATTAAATTTTTGATAATTGAAATTAAGCTTTCATTATCAGCTGTAGTTTCTTCTTGTCTTTCGAAACTATCTTCAGGGTAATCTTTTGTAAATTCAATTTGTTCTTCTTCCGCTTCTCCGCGTTGAAAATAGCCTGTATTACCTGCTCCGCCTGAAGTGGCTTTAGAAGAAGCTTGCACGTTAGATAAATTTCTGCTTGGATTTATATCGAATGACATAAAAAATTACCTTCTTTTACTATAATTATAGCACATTAAAGAAGGTAATTCAATTATTTGTTATTATTTAAAGACTTATTTTGCAGGTAATTTTAAGTTATCTTTAAGTTCCAGCATAACTTTTTCGCCTTTTTTGGCTTTAAAATGAAGTCCCGGAGAAACAACACCGCTTACAAGCCCTACTCCGCCGCCGATTGAGCCGCCGATAATAAGACCTGTGATTGTATGACCGGCAGCAACACCTATTGCAGCTCCCAAACCTGACCCTACACCGCCGATTGAAAGAGTGTAGGCTGCGATTTTTCCGGCTGTTTCTTTAGCACCTTCTTGAAGATATTTTTTGTTTGCAAGTTCAACACAAACGGGGATATTTGTGCCATCGGGGAGTAATATATGGGTGAATTCCATATATACTTTAGCGTTTCTTGAGAACCATTTTGGAGCTTCAATACAGGTAATTCTAGCTATAAGAGATGAATTACAAGGTATTAAAAGAGTTCCTTCAGTTGTTTTTACGTCATTATCAAAAACAAATTGAACGTAATCACCCGTTTTATAGTATTTTGAGTTAAAATTTTGTGCAAAATTTACAATAAGATTGTTTTCTTTTTGAATTACGTTGCCGTCAGGTGCAATTTTGACAAGGTCAATTTTTGCACTCTTGGTTGTTTGTAAATGTTCAACATCGGTGTCTTGATAAGTGTATGCAAAAGCTTGCACAGAGGCAGATGCAATCATTACAGACAGTAGAGTTGTTGATAAAACTTTTTTAAACATAAAAAATATCCTCGTAAATCTTCATTCAACTTTTATATTTTATCAGAAAATTTGATATTCTTAAAGTAGTGGATTTTAATTTCTATATTTGAAATGTTGGATTTGAAAATTTCTGTGTATATTTCTTTAAAATTTTGATTTTTCAAAATGCGGTGATATCCAAGGCATTCTCTTGAAATTATTTCTGTGGGGTTTGTATTTAGTGCGCTGTAGCAGCAATTAATTTTGTCTTGATTATTAAAAACTATTTTACCATTTTCAATTTTATAGTCAATTATAATATCTTCCCTGTTAAATACGTTATCTATTTGAATTTCTCCTTCAACAACAATTAAATCGTACTTATTTAAATTTATTTTATCTATGTTTGCGGCATTTAAAAAATCAAACCTAAACTCTTTATTTAATGGGTTTTTAAGATACAACAAAGGCGAATCATTGTTTTTTATTATTGCTATATTTCTGCAGTTCGGATATTTTGATTTAACGGTATCATATATTTGAGGCGCAAGAAGCAATACATTTGTGATTTTTCCTCTAAAACAGCTTTCTATAAATTTTTCTTGGTTAAAATTATTTTCTTTTAAAATATCAATTATTCTAAAAAACGGCATTCTCCTTATATGCGTAGGAATAAGCGTCATATAAAAAATCATAAAAAATATTATAAAAGGTTTTAAAAAACTTTTTTTCTTATATGAATAAATAAGACAAACGCTTGAAAGACAGACAAAAGCTACTATAAATCTGATTGAAAAGACCATATAAGCTATGCTTAAGGATAAAATAACAATATTTATTAAAAATGCTAAACCGCAAAAGAAAAGAAAAATTGTTCTTTTGTTTTTATTGAAAAATATTTTCAAAATAGATATGAAAATACAAGGTAAAAATACCATAAAACCGAGTATTCCAAAGCCTATAATTTGTTCGTCGGTTATGATGTTTACTTTCTCCATTTCAACATTGCAGCCGATTTTGGGGTTGATATTTATTATTTGAAAAATTGTATTTTTAAAGTTTAAAATGACATCATTTAAATAATATCCCCATTTAAAACCCGTAAAATCAATCGATTGAAAAGAAAAATGTATTAAATTAGCAATAAAACCCTGATATCCGCCCCAGAATTTATGTCCTAAGTATGCTGCATGATTAGAAAACGGACTGTGAAAATCGATGAAATTTAATATGTAATTGTAGGATGAAAAAATTATAAAGTTAATTATTAAAAAACCAATAAATATGCCTAAATTTTTAAAATTTTTTTCTTTTTTTATGAAATATGAAATACCTAAAATTAAAATTAAAAAGCTAAGTAAAGCTATAAAACCTGTGCTTTTAACCCCAAGAGCAAGCGATAAGGAAAGAGAAGAAAAATATAAATTGTTTCTTAAAAATAGTGCTATTGAGCAAATTAAAAGCGAGCCAACCAATATATCGGTTTGCATGCTGGGAATTTGAATAATTACAGCAGATAGGGAAGAAAAAAGAAAAATTGCCCAAAGTCTTTTTCTGTATGAAATTTTAAATTTTGATAAAATGCTGAAATTTGACAAAATAGCTAAAATATAAGAAAAAAAGGATAAAAGCCCGAAACCTGAAAAATTTTTCTTAAAAATCAACATCCAGCTGTAAAAAATTTCGCTGTTTATAGGCATAATGAGCGCTCTTATATCATTTGTATCAAAATGAGAAAGATTTTTTTGAGATACAAATTCAACAGCTCTTAAAAAATGGTATGTCTGGCTGTCAGGCTCTAATGGAGGCATAATAATTGCAAGAAAAAATGTAACTATAATTAAAAATAAAAACGCAATACTTAAAACTATTAAAGATTTGTCCAATAAAAGTGCATTTTTTAATCTTTTAAAATTTATAGAATTTTTGAAATTTAAAATCGGAAATTTCCTTTTTTTCCAAAAAAAAAGTAAAATAATAAGTTCTAAAATGTTTAAAAAAATTACATTTTTTGCTTCAATTAAGCTGAATAAAGATAAAATTTCAATATTTAAAATTATAAGCGCAAAAAAAGCTATGAAAATAATTAAACCGCTTTCAAATATTGAAGCAATTATAAACGAAGAAAAAAGATTTAAAAAAATCCCTAAAAAAAACATAATTTAATTTTACAAATTAATTAAAAATTAGGCAACTAAAAAGCGGCGTTTGATAAGTTCTCTCTTATTTTCAATGAAATCATTTTGATTAATGTAAGATTTTAGAGAACCCTCTTTTAAAATAATTGAAAGATACGTTAAAGTTTCGTCTTGTAAATTGAAAAGTTTAAATTTATCCGATAAAAGTGCCAAAATAAATTTTTTAGAATGAATTGTGCGGACATTTTTCATATTAAGTCCTGCAATTTTATAATTTTTAGCTTTTTTTAAAATTTTATCTGTTAATTTATCATCTATAATGAAATTATTAACAGTTATAACAATTTTATTATTATAAATTGTATATTTTAAATCCATTATATAGTCATCCCAGTATTCTTCTATATTTTATACGGTTTTAAATTAAATGTTAATTATTACAAAGAATAAGCTTGCTATAACTTTTGTTTGAGAAAAAATCATGATAGTATAATTTCAAGAAAGATTTAAGTTAGATAAATGAAAATATTAGAATATTTCAAAAATCAAAAAGAAGATAACAATTTTAATTTATTGCCTGACGGAATTTTTACGCTTGAACAAGACGGTAGAATAATTGACGTTAATGATAGAGTTCTTGAAATATATAAAACTACCAGATTTAATATTTTGGGAAGATATTTTTCGGATTTTGTTGAAAACGGTACTGCTATTTTAAATAAAGTAGTTCAAGAAGGAACTTCTGAAATAGTAAAAGCATTCATAAAAGACGAAGAAAAACCTTCATTGTCGCTTGATATGACTGCAAAAAGAAATGCCGAAACGGGAAAAGTTTATGTTGTAGTAAGAAATGTAACCGAAAAACAAAGCGAAAATAAAGTCATAAAAGAAAAATTCTCTGTAGCGCAAAAGATAATAGACGGCAAAAACGATTTTCTTCTTGATTCTTCGGGAGCTATCTTATCTAATTTGGTTTCAATTTGCGGATTTTCAAGAGCACTATTAGATGGAATAGGCGGAGCGTTATCTGAAAAACAGCAGAAATATTTGAATATAATTAATATTAATTCAAGGGATTTGAATTATGATTTAGAAAAATTGTTTACTTTGTTTAAAGCTGAATCGAAAAAAATTCAATACAATTATAAGCTTTTTGATTTAATTGGGTTGATTAAATCAATAGAAAGACTTTATGAAAAGGATTTCAGGGATAAAAAAATTATTTTCTCTCTTGATTATTCAACTTTAACAGAAAGAGATTGCTATTTAGATAGCGAAATTGTGGAATACATTCTGCGTTCTGTAATGGATATATTTTCAAGATTTGCAAATCTTGGCAAATGTTCACTGAACATTGGTCATCCGCCTTTAGATTTTTTAAAAACCAGAGAATTTGCCGCAAATGACTCTTATGATACAAAAAAATATGTGTTGTTTGAAGCTAAAATTGCGGATTTAGTTTTTAGTAAAGATGAATTGGATAATATCTTTGATACCTATTATAAAGGTACAATTAAGCGTCCAATAGGGCTTAAAGCTTCTTTAAACCTTTTAAAAACTTATATAACTGATTTTAGAGGGGATATTTGGGTTTATTCAAAAGAAAATTTTGGCACAATGATTACATTTGTGTTACCTTTAAGATAGATGGATAAAAAGAGCAAGGTTTAATGGCGAAAGTAGTTTTAAAAAATATTTCAAAAAATTTCGGCAAAAAGGAAATTTTAAAGGATATTAATTTAGAAATAAATGACGGTGAATTTATTGTTCTTGTTGGAGCGTCCGGTTGCGGCAAGTCTACTTTATTGAGAATGATTGCCGGGCTTGAAGTCCCAACAGATGGCGAAATATATATTGAAGATAAATTAGTAAATAATGTTCAGCCCAAAGATAGGGATATTGCAATGGTCTTTCAAAATTACGCTCTATATCCTCATCTTTCGGTTAAAGATAATATTGCTTTAGGTTTAAAAGTTAGAGGCACTGCAAAATGTGAAATTCAAAGACGAGTTACACGTGCAGTTGAAATTTTAAAGCTTGAAGAATATCTAAATGCAAAACCCAAAGAGCTTTCAGGTGGTCAGCGCCAGCGTGTTGCTCTTGCTCGTGCAATTGTAAGAGAGCCTAAAGTTTTTTTAATGGATGAACCTTTATCTAATCTTGATGCTAAATTAAGAAGCGAAATGCGCTCTGAAATTAAAAAATTGCATAACAAATTAAAAACAACTTTTATTTATGTAACTCATGATCAAACAGAAGCTCTTACTATGGGGGATAGAATTGTTGTATTGAATAATGGTGTAATTCAACAGATTGATACTCCTCATAACATATATAATCATCCAAATAATGTTTTTGTTGCAACTTTTATGGGCGCAAATCCTATGAATATTGCGCGTGCGGAAATTAAAAACGGAATTATGGTTATGGGTAATATTTCCCTTAGTTTAAATTCTTTGCCTGTTGTAATTAAAGATAAAGAAAGTATTTTAGTCGGTGTTCGCCCCGAAGATGTTGTTGTTGAAGGAAATCCCTTGTATCCTTTTAATTTAATTAAATTTAGCGCTAAAGTTAATTTTGAAGAAAACTTAGGCGCATATAAAAATGTATATTTTAAAGTCGGAGATTGCGAATTTTGCTCAACAGTAAATTCTCAAATCCCTTTGGATAGCGAGGTTAAATTTTCAATAAATCCGAGAGATTTACATTTCTTTGATGTTGAAACAAAAGAACCTTTGTATAGAGTGTCAAATTTTAGTATTTAGATATAAATTTGATTTAGAGCGTTAAATATTGCTTTCACGTTTGCTTGAGCGGTTGATGTATCTATTGCTCTTCCTATTATTTCTCTGCCGTCTTTATCAAGCATAGAAATCATACTCATTGCTCTTGCTGATGAGCCTTCTGTGTCGCCATCCAGTGAATATTGTTTATAATAGGATAGTTTTGTTTCAAAACCAAGTTTCTTTAAACCGTTTAAGCAAGCATCTAAAGGCCCGTTTCCTTTTCCTATTACTTCTTTTCTTTCGCCTTTAAAGTTAAAGAACAGGTCAAATATTCCCTTTTCGATTTCTTTTAAGGATACAAGCTCAAAAGCACCTTCTATATTGCATATTTTATCAAAATATAATTGTAAAATTTCTTTATCGGTTAACTCACCTTTAGTTTCTGCAATTTTTTTAGCTATAGGAGTAAGATAAACAGATTCTTGTATTGTAATTGGGTATTTGAGAGCTTTTATTATGTCATAGATTGCAGTTTTACCTGATTGAGAAGTGAAGCTGATTTTTTCATCATCAAATCTTCCTATTAAATCAGGATGAATTGGTCTGTATGCACCAAAATCCATGTCTTTTGTTTTAATTGCTCCGTCTTGGTGTATTCCGCTTCTGTGCGCAAGTGCTTCTGGGCCTATAAGGGGAGCTTTTTCGTATATTTTAACTTTTGACATCTGTGAAATAATTAAAGCTGTTTCATATAATTTATCGAGTTTAATGCCTGTATCCACTCCGCAGTTATGTAAAGCTATTGCAACTTGCATAAAATCGGTGTTTCCTGCACGTTCTCCAAGTCCGTTCAGGCAGCATTCCAGTTGTATGGCACCTTTAAAATAGCTTTCAACTGTTGTAGCAGTTGCCATTCCGAGGTCATTATGGTTGTGAACTGAAATGGTTACGTTTTCGGGCAAATTTTCTTTAACTTTTGAAATCATATCAAGAAATCTTTTCGGGCGGTATCTTTCAACGGTGTTTGGCAAGTTTATAGTTGTTGCGCCCTTTTTTACGATATCTTTTAAAACGTCAATTACAAAATCAAGATTATCAAGACAATCTCCAAAATGTTCAACCGAAAATTCAACGTCTGCGTTTTTGTTTTCTTTAATTAAATTTTTATATCCGTATTCAACCGCATCAATTGCAAGAGTTGCAGCTTCATCAGGTTTTTTATTTAAAACATGCTCCATATGGAAAGGTGAAAGCGTTATAAAAGTGTGCAGGCGGGGCTTTTTAGCGTTTTTTACCGCCATAATGGCTTTATCTATATCTTCTTTATGTGCTCTTGCAAGAACCGAAACAAGAGTATCTTTAGCGCGTTGCGCAAGGGTTTTGCAGGATATAAAATCCATTTGAGATGAAGCAGGAAAACCAATTTCAATTGCAGGAATATTAAGTGCAACTATTTTGTCAAATATAAATTCTTTTTCTTCAAGGCTCCAAGGTTTTTTCAGCGATTGGTTGCCATCCCTTAAAGTTATATCATAAAAGAATGGTTTTTTTAGAATTGGTGCGGGGTTTTCATTTCTTTGCATAATCTTAATATCCCATATAGTTTATTTTTTTATCTTTTTTGCTATAATAAATTTTATTCTAAACAGACTTGTATGGTCAACGGGGATTAATGTAAAAAAATGTTAAAGTGAGCTTTTAAAATAGCAAAATAATTTATTTAGCATTTTTTCAAATATTGGTTAATTATAAGAAGTTTTATATGAGAATAAATAGCGTTAACAATCAACAAAATTTTAAAGGTACAGCAGCTGATAAGGTGGTCGGTTTTATTGCAAAACATCCTGGGACAATGGCAGCTCTTGCGGGTTCATCTGTTATTGCTCAAAAGGTTGTAATGTCTGCTGCTGAAGCAACAATTGGACCTGCAATGGATATTACCATAGGTAGTACTATTTCAAAAGTTACAAATGAAAAAGACGGAAGAACTAAAAAAAGTTCTAAAGTTCAAGCGGTAAGAACATTTTCTCAAGCAGTAGGCGGTACTTTTGTCGGTGTTATAATCCGCGGCTTGTGTATTGCCGGTGCTACTGCTTTATGTATGAAATTGGGTGAAAAAGCAGGTCAAAAGCTCGGCGAAACGTTTGGTGATAAAGCTATAAATTTAATTAATGATGGTGTAGATAAAAGCAGTTTGTATTCCAGAACCAAAAATGCATCCGACTGGGGTAAGAACATAGGCGGAGCGGCTGCACTTCTTGTTATGCTTGTAACTAATTTTATAATTGATGTACCCATTATAAATGCAATAAATAAAAAAGCATTTGGTCTTGTTAAAAAATTACACGGTAAAGAAGAAAAAACCTCTGAAAATGTTGAAAATAAGGAGGTTAAATAATGAGTGATAACATTTTAAATTTGCTTAAATCGCTTAAACCCGGTGCAGAAAATGCAGGGAAATCTTTACTTTTATTAAATGCTTTAGGTATGGTTTTTGCTGCTGCAAGTAATACGGTTGCAAGTGCGGTTGATAAAAATACTTCAGCGGAAGATAAAAAATTCCTTATACCTGCAGGTGTCGCAACCGGAGTTGCAAATATCAGTATATATTATGCAATGACAGATAAGTTGGTTAAAAAACTTATAGATGTTGCAGGAAATTATGTTGATAATTTAAAAGACACGGACTTAGCTGAAAAAGCTGCTGAATTTGCAAAATCAAGAATTGCAAAAGCTGAAAAAGGTTTATTTAAAAAACCTGAATTGGCTGAATCAATGAAGCAAGCATTTTTTAAAAACGGTAATATTGCAGATGGTATAACTGATGCTGCAAAAAATTTGTATAAAAGCAATTTTGAAGCCGCTGCAGGTGTTGCAGGTGCTTTTATAGGAGCTGTTATAGGTTCATCTATATTAACTCCTATTATAAGAGATGTCAGCGCTTATTTTATTCAAAAGAAAATGGAAAAAAATAATCCTGAATTAGCAAATAAGCCATATAGACCTTATTATGACCCAACACGTGTCGGAACAGGTTTGTATAATAGAAGACAACCGTTATCTATGAAAAGCTTTATGGCATTTACTAATGCAAGAAGCGGTAATATGAAGGTTTAATCGGTTTTTTAATATTGATTTAAAATTTGATTTTTAAAAAAAGACGAGCAGTGAGCTTGTCTTTTTTCACACACGGCTTACGCGTTTTTCCGCTTGTGAGATCCCACGTCGCTTTGGTATGGTCTTTGTGCTCGGCTTTTTATTCTCTTTAACGTAATTGAAAGTTTTAAACAAGCCGAG
>CALUWL010000009.1 GCA_944324445.1 Candidatus Gastranaerophilales bacterium
TAACATAATTAACATTTTATAATTCTTTTGTTATAATATCAATATATTTATATCAGCTATAAAGAGGAGTTTATGAACAAAAATCAATCAACGGGAATTATTATTATAGTTGCAATTATACTTATTGCGCTCCTTTCAATCGCATTTGAAGGTCCTCAAACCTCTACAAGCGAGATTTCATACAGTCAATTTTTAAACAAGGTTCAATTAGGGCAAATCGAAAGTGTAACAATTGCAAAAGACACTTTAACGGCAATCCCAAAAGAACAACCACAAAACCAAGAACAAAAAACAATTCAAAACAAAGCACAAGATAAACAACTTGCCAAAAATCCTTTGGTTGTAAATAACAGTTTGCAATCCAAAGCTCCAAAGTTACAATATAAAGTCCAAATTCCATACAATGACGAGGATTTATATGAAATTCTAAAGGATAAAAATGTTGAAATCAATATCTCAAAACCTCAAGACGGCTCTTGGATGAGCATTATAGGCTCTGTAATAATTCCTATAATTTTCATCACTATCATGATAATTTTAATTTTAAAAGGAATACAACAAACAGGTTCATCAGCTCTTAATTTTGGAAAATCGAAAGCAAAAATGCTAGCTGATGACAAAATTAAAATAACTTTTAAAGATGTAGCAGGAATTGACGAAGAAAGACAAGAGCTGGAAGAAATTGTTGATTTCTTGAAAAATAGTGAAAAATATACAAAACTTGGGGCAAAAATTCCAAAAGGCGTATTGCTTGTGGGTGCTCCAGGAACAGGTAAAACCCTCATGGCAAAAGCTGTAGCAGGAGAAGCAGGGGTTCCCTTCTTTTCAATATCCGGTTCAGATTTCGTTGAAATGTTCGTCGGCGTAGGTGCTAGCCGCGTTAGGGATTTATTCGAACAAGCAAAAAAACATCAGCCATGTATGATTTTTATAGATGAAATCGATGCTGTTGGTCGACAAAGAGGCGCCGGAATGGGCGGGGGTCATGACGAACGCGAACAAACATTAAACCAATTACTGGTTGAA
Organism: Candidatus Gastranaerophilales bacterium; assembly: GCA_944324445.1. GTDB lineage: Bacteria > Cyanobacteriota > Vampirovibrionia > Gastranaerophilales > Gastranaerophilaceae > RUG14156. The sequence goes on from CALUWL010000009.1 coordinate 1,027, forward strand.
ATGGATGGTTTTGATGAAAATACAAACATAATAGTTATAGCTGCAACCAATAGACCTGATATTTTAGATAGCGCACTTTTACGTCCAGGTAGATTTGACAGGCAAATCTACGTGAATGAACCTGATGTAAAAGGCAGAGAAGAAATTCTTCAAGTCCATGCTAAAAATAAAAAACTTGCAGATAACGTAGATTTAAAAGCGCTTGCAAAAAGAGTCCCCGGTTTTACTGGTGCTGACTTAAAAAATCTATTAAATGAAGCTGCACTGCTGGCTGCAAGAAATAACGAAGAAAATATCTCAATGAACGATATTGATAAATCAATAGATAGAGTTATAGCAGGTATAGAAAAGAAATCCACGGTATTAACCCAAGAAGATAAAGAAAGAACAAGCTACCACGAAGCAGGACATGCAGTAATTTTAAAAATGCTTGAAGATTGCGAAGAAGTTCAAAAAATTTCTATTATACCAAGAGGAAGAGCGCTTGGTTTAACTTGGTACACACCTAAGGATGATTCTAAACATCAAACAAAACGCAAACTCTTAGCTCATATCACAGACCTTTTAGGCGGCAGAGTTGCAGAAGAACTTGTTTATGGAGATAATGTTTCTACAGGTGCTTCTAATGATATGCAAAGAGCAACAAAAATTGCAAGAAATATGGTTGCCCAATGGGGAATGAGCGATAAAATGGGCAGTATGACATATGGCGAACCCCATGAACACGTATTTATGGGACGTGATTTCGGTCAAACTAAAGACTATTCAGAGCAAGTTGCTTATGAACTCGATCAAGAAGTTAAAAAAATAATCGATGAAAAATACCAACTTGCAAAACAAATCTTAACCGAAAATAGAGATATACTAAACGAACTTGCAATGTCGTTATTAGAACATGAAACAATTAACGCTGAAGAATTCGACGAACTAATCGAAAAAGTTAAAGCGAGAAGAAACCAAGGTTAAATTTAATTTAAAATTACACAAAAAAGAGGCTATAAAATGCCTCTTTTTTTTAATTTAATTAATCATTATCTAAAGGCGGTTCAATATTTTGACTTGGAGGAGCAGTTAAGATATCATCACTAATCTCTGTTTGTAAATCCGATTTAACGGGAATCTTGGGCATAATTTGCGGAGTATGCGTCTGTTCGCTGTTAGCACCTTCAGTTGCAGTTTCTTTATCATACACGGCAAAATCAGAAGCTTTTTCTGAATTTTCTGTGTCATTACTGCGAGTTTTGATAACAAATTTATACGTAGGAGCAGAATCAGAAGTTTCCTCTGGGTTAACATTTTTACCATGAAAAGCAACAAGAACATCATCCGCAGTATTAACTGTAAACATATTAGGCAGCACAGAAGGAACAATTTGCCCCCTGATAGCACTTAAGGTATATTGTTCATAACCTTGAGAATACCTTGATAAAATAATATATGTAGCCTTTGCATTATCTTTTTTAAGATAAATATTATAATTAGAATAAGAATCTATATTTATAACTTCAACCCCCGGGAAAACCGAAGTAACATCTTGTGCCGAAAGATTTTGCAAATTAAATTGACGACCGTTAAAAGTAATTTTTTGAACAGAAAGCTTATCACGATTATATACGAATAAATTACCATTAAATATAAAAATTTGACCAAATTTTGATATATTTAGCTCCTGAAGAAGAGATAAAGTATTGTTATAAATCGCAACAGAATTATTCTCATCAGCTTCGCTTATAATATATTCACTAGCGTCAAGCTTAACATTTGGAGTATATTTTAACCATTTTCCATTTATGGTGCTATAAACATAACTAAAAGGAAAATCGCTGTTTTTAGCAAACAAGCTTTTTCTTAATTGAGCAAAAATATCAGAAAAAGAATTGTTTTCAACATTATCATCAAATGTTTCAGAAAACATCTTATAAGGATAGTCATTTTTAAAATTATCTTCATCATAAGATCGTTTTTTATCCATATAACTCATTACAACAGGGCGAAGAGCAGAATCTTTTTTTGTTCTTATAAAATATGTATACGCATTTTTAAATTCTTTTTTCATTTCCTGAGTTGTAGTTGCATAGATGGAAGGCGTGAAAATAAATTTTCTAAAATCGTTATACAATATCTTTTCACATTGTTCTTTAACAAAAGAGTCTTGAGTTAAATTAAATAATTTTTCAAAATCATAAATTTTATTAGCTAATCTTAATGGTTTTATATATAAATTAAGACCAACTCCAACAGGAGTATTGTATTTTGCTTTTAAATTAATATATTCAGAAAGAGATTTTGAAAGATATTTTGAATAAGTGTTCTTAATAAAAGCATAATCAGGATAAAGATAGATTATATTATAATCTGAAAAAGCCATTACCCCAGCTTTTTTGAATTCTTTTGTAAATTTAGCAGCACAAGATTTAGCCTTTGAGGTTGATTTAATGCTATAGCATGAATCATTTTCATCTTTTACCATATTTTCATTAGTTATATGAGAAAGTTTATCCATTTCATCCAAATATGATGTAAAAATGCTATCTTTCTTTTCAATTGGATCATTAGAATATTTTAAATACAGCAAAAGAAAATTCTGCACTTCAGAAAGATTATCCATTAATTCATTATAATTTTGAGGTTCTTTAAGTTCCGGTATATTAGAAGGATTTAACATCAAGCTCTTATAATACAGTTCTGTTTTATAAGCATTATGCTTATTTGTTGTAAAATAAACTACTCCAACCAACACAAGTGCTGCAATAACCATAACTACAACTAAATTAAAAGCAAGCGAATCAAAAATAAATCTTCTGTTTGGGTTAAAAAGCTCGCTTTTTTTACTTTTATTTTCCTTAAAAAATAATTTTAAATCCGGCACAGGGATATTATCATTTTGATTTTGTGCAACAACCTTATTGTCGCTTTCTAATTTACAGCCGCAACGAGCGCAAAACAAGTCAAATTCGCCATATTCAAAACCGCATTTTGGACATTTATTTTTCATAATTTAAACCGCCGATAATTTCTCTTGCTACATTTATACCACAAACCATGGCTTCGTCCATATTATTATATTGATGCTTGCCATTTCTTCCCGTTAAATATAAATTTTCAAATCTGCCCAGATAATTAAAAACTCGATTTATATTGTAATAGCTGCCAAAATAAGAAGGATACGCCTTTAGTTCCCTCAAAACTAATGATTTTATGATGTTTTTCTTTGAAAATAAATTATATTTTTCACATTCAGTGATTGCAAGTTCAATTATTTTTTCATCAGACAAATTCCATAAATCATCACCTTTATTTGCAAAATATTCTAAAGAAACAAGATAATTTTTCCTAAAATCTCCAACCAAATAAGGAGACCAATTATTCATAATCTGAATTCTTGAGGCTATAGCATCTTTTTCTTGTAAATATATCCAACATTCAGGAGTAATATTATTTACGGTTTTAAATTTTGTTTTATTTTTAATATAAAAATCATCAGTATAAAAACTAACTAAAATATAATCTCTATAAGGAAGATTAAGGGCAATTTGTTTAATATCAAAAGGGCAATCTAAACCTTTAATTAAGTCGGAAATCGGCATAGATGAAATAAAATAATTAGCAATAAGTTCATTTATTTGTCCATTATTTTTATATTTCAAAGATATTATTTTGTTACCCTTAATAGAAAAATCAACAAATTCACTATTGTATAAAATCTTTCCACCATTAGCTTCAATATATTCCGCCATTTTATCCCACAATTGCGAGCAACCGTATTTAGGATAGTAAAATTCATCAATCAAAGAGGTTTCTTTTTTAAATTTTATAAAATTTAATTTTGAAAATAAGGCATTTAATACTGTTTTTAAAAGAGATAATTTTCTAATTCTTTGATGACCCCATTCGCTTGATAAAACAGAAGCATTAACCCCCCAAACTTTTTTTGTATAAGATTTAAAAAATATTTCATATAAAACCTGACCAAACCTGTTTATTAAAAAATCCTCAAGATTATTTTCCTTACGTTTAAACAACAAACTTTTTATATAACTTAATCCCGCACAAAATGACGTTTTAAAACCAAGATTAGATAAAGTTTCAAAATTCATTTTAATAGGATATTGAAAAGACTTTTTATTGTATATAATGCTTGAATAACGTTTTCTAATAAGCATTACATCATCTTCCTTGTTTGGATCTTTTCCAATTTTTGGATATTTAATATCTCTATCACAATATATATCATCAATAGAAGGTGCATTTTGAACCTCTAAAAATTCATCCCAAATTGATTGAACATATTTATTTTTAGTAAAAAGTCTATGTCCACCAATATCAACCCCTAAGGGCCCGTCATATACTGTTCTTGATAAGCCGCCTGCACAATTTAGTTTTTCTATTATAACAGGTGTAATTCCGGAATTATTTTTAATAAGTTCATACGCAACAGCAAGCCCCGAAGGACCTGCGCCAATTATTAAAGCTATTTTATTATTATCGATCATATTAATTTAATGTAATAGAAGGAGCAGTAGCCTTGAGTTTTTTAACCTCTCTATAACAAGTTCCAACAACAGAATCATAAGTTACTGCTTCCAAGTTTTTAGTTTTATTTAATGTTATATTTTCATAATCTCCGTTTAGCTTTTCATATTCCTCTAGAGGATAAAATTTAATCCTTGCAGAAAATGGATTTATAACTCCGGATTGTATGGTAGCAACGGTATAATAAGAATTATGAGCATTTTTATATTTTATATTATAAAAATAATAGCCGTCTTTTTTAACGATACTATCCTTATCTAGTGCAACACTTTTTCCTAACGGAGTAGTCAAATTAACCCACTCAACAGCATAAGCTTGACAAAACAAAAAAGAAAATACGACTAACAAAAAGAAATTTCTAATCAAAATAATCTCCTAAATACTTATATACAACATTGTATTGCGACAAAATTAAATTGCAAAATAAATTAAAAAAAGTTATAATTCAAACCGTAATTAAGGAGTTGAAAATGATTTTATATATTGTAATTGGGGCATTACTTTTTTTGGTTGGTTTTTTAATATCTTATCTAATATTCAAAAATCAAAACAATCAAAATATGCTTTATAAAAATCTATCCGACCTCAAAAAAACAATAGATGATTATAAAATCCAGAACACAATTAATTCAAATGAAATAATAACAAACATCAAAGAAACAGCAAAACTTGCAAAAGCATTGACTACAAATCAAAATCTAAAAGGGCAATTTGGAGAAAACTGCCTAGAAAATGTAATCAAAGCTTGTTATCCAAATGAAAACATAGATTATATCAAGCAATTAGATACCTTAAACAATGAAGACAAAAAAATCAAACCCGATTTTCTAATAAAGCTCCCAAACCAAAGATCCATATTAATCGATTGCAAATTAAATATTGAAAAATATATCGAATACAAAGAGCAAAACAATTCAAACACCAAAAATGAATTCATAAAAGACTTAAATACAACAATAAACAATCTTTCAAATAAAAAATATGAAAATGCTATTAATTTAATTCAACCTGATTTTATTCTTATGTACATACCATTAGAAACAATTGTATCAGAGATATATACAGATAAAGACTATATTCAGGTAATCAAGAATTCTGGTGAAAAAAATATTATAATAGTAGGAAACTCATCAATCCTAACCGTTATAAGACTTACAAAACTGCTTTGGGCGCAAAATAAACAAGAAAACAACATGCAAAATATTATATCAACAGCAGAAAACCTATATCAATCAATCGCCCAGCATTCGCAACAACTTATTAAAATAAAAGATATGCTAAACGAAAGTACTGATCTTTTTAACAAAGAATTTAATAAATTAACAAAAGAAAATCATCTTTTTAAACTAACCGAACAATTAAGGCAATATGGAATAAAGACCGCAAATAAACGAACAGGAAAAAAACTTGATGAAGTCAAAATCAATTCCGAGTTCTTAAATTAAGATATGTAAATTTTTTATTATTTAGCGATGAAATCCTCCAAATAGAGGATTAATATTAATATAATGGAAATCGTTAAACTTTTAAAAGATTACGCTAAAACCCCTCAAGAAAAAGAACTGACAGAGTATTTCTCACAGGAATTTGACTCTACCATTTGCTATGAAAAAATTAAAAACAAAGATTTTATGATTAAATACTTGCAGCCGCTAAACGATTTTATTATACATACAACTGCATATCCATGTTGTGATGTAAGAAGAATGCTGTATTAATTTTCAAATCCTTCATCAATTTCAAGATTAGAAGAATTTCTGGCAGCAACTGCCAATTTATCGCACAATTCATTATATTTATTTTCAGCATGACCTTTTACCCAAATAAATTCAATATCATGCATTTTTCTTAATTCGATAAACTTTTTCCAAAGATCTATGTTTTTAACAGGATTGTTGGTATTTAAGCGCCAATTTTTGGATACCCAACCTTCAAGCCACTTTTGATTTATTGAATCAACAACGTATTTTGAATCTGAATACAATTTTACCCTGCAAGGTTTTTTCAAAATTTTCAAAGAATCAATAACAGCTAAAAGCTCCATCCTATTGTTGGTTGTCATTTTAAAACCACGAGAAAGTTTTTTTTCATGAATATTTCCCAGTGTATCTTTATAAAATAATATTGCTCCATAACCACCGCAACCGGGATTTTGAGAACATGCGCCATCGGTATAAATTTCAACATCTGCCATTTTCATAAAAAAAATAATAACATAAAACAACATTTCTTAATAACTGCTATACATAAAACCATATTTGTGGTTGAATTTTAAATGCAACATTTACGCGCAAAAAGGAGAAAGCTAACAAATGATTATTGTAATGGAGCATAACGCAACAATTGATCAATTAAATCGTGTAGTTAAATACATTGAAGATAGAGGACTCAAAGCTCAAGTAAATAACGGTGAGCTATTGAATGTAGTAGCAGTTATCGGCGATAAAAAAGATTTAAATTCAGAAAATATAGCAGCTCTTGAAGGCGTTAGAGAAGTTAAAAAAATTCAAGAACCGTATAAACTGGTTTCAAGAGTAGCACACCCTGAAGATACCGTAATTAAATTTCCAAACGGCGTCAAAATAGGCGGATTAGAACGCCCTGTTTTAATTGTAGGACCATGTTCAGTCGAAAAAGATTTCGACGGATTATTACAAGTTGCAATTGCAGCCAAAGAAATGGGATGTCAATTTTTAAGAGGTGGTGCGTTTAAACCAAGAACAAGCCCATACGATTTTCAAGGACTTGAAGAAAAAGGGCTGCAATATCTTGCTCAAGCAAGAGAAAAAACCGGACTGCTTGTAGTAACGGAAGTAATGGATACAATGGATATTTCGCTTCTATGTAAATATGCTGACGTCCTTCAAGTTGGCGCAAGAAATATGCAAAATTTCAAACTTTTAAAAGCATTAGGAAGAATTAAAAAACCCGTTATGATTAAAAGAGGACCAGCGGCAACCATAAAAGAATTCCTGCTTGCTGCAGAATACGTAGTTTCAAACGGCAACCCTAATGTAATCCTATGCGAAAGAGGTGTTAAAGGTTTTGATACACAATTTTCAAGAAATGTTCTTGATATAGCTGCAGTTCCGATTATAAGGAAATACTCTCACTTACCTGTTATAGTTGATCCTTCACACGGAACAGGCAAAAGATATTTAATTGAACCAATGGGAAAAGCAGCGCTTGTTGCAGGAGCACACGGATTAATGTTTGAAGTACATCATGATCCTGATAATGCAATGTGCGACGGAGCTCAAAGCTTAAATATCGAGCAATTTAAAGAAACAGCAAGAGCACTTAATAAATTAATCGGAAGAATAGACTACGACAATAAAAACAACAAATAGGAAACAAAATGGCACTAACATTTCAAGAATTAATATTAAATTTATCTAAATATTGGTCAGATAATGGCTGTGTTATTCAGCAGCCCTATGATATCGAAAAAGGCGCAAGCACAATGAATCCTGCTACTTTTTTAAGGGCATTGGGTCCTGAACCTTTTAATTGCGCTATGGTTGAACCATGTAGACGTCCAACGGATGCAAGATATGGAGAAAATCCGAACAGACTCGGACATTATTTTCAATATCAAGTAATATTAAAACCATCTCCTGATAATGCACAAGATTTATATTTGAATTCACTCAGTGCAATGGGAATTGATTTAGATAAACATGATGTCAGATTTGTTGAAGACAACTGGGAATCACCTACTTTGGGTGCAGCAGGAGTAGGTTGGGAAGTTTGGCTTGATGGTATGGAAATAACTCAATTTACCTATTTCCAACAGGTAGGTGGAATTGAAGTTAAACCTGTCGTTCTGGAAATTACCTATGGGCTTGAAAGAATAGCAATGTATCTTCAAAACGTTGATAGCGTATTTGATATCAAATGGAATGATACGCTTAAATACGGTGATATTTACCTGCAAAACGAAATCGAACAATCGAAATACAACTTTGAATATTCGTCAGCAGAAAGACTCTTTAAAATGTTTGATTTAGCATCTGAAGAAGCATTAAGCTGTATGGAAGCAGGAATAGTTCTGCCTGCATACGATTGGGTTTTAAAATGTTCGCACACATTCAACTTGCTTGATGCTAGAGGTGTTATAAGCAAAGACGAGAGAATTAATTACATAGCAAGAGTTCGAACCCTTGCATCAAAAGTAGCGGAATTATACGTAAAACAAAGAGAAAACCTTGGTTTTCCTTTGATTAAAAAATAGCAGAAAGAGGCAAATGAACAACAACATTAACAATTCGGAAGGAAAAGAATTAGATACCGCTAATTCAATGCAGACAGTTGAAATCGGGGCAATTTCAAAATTTGTCAAAAATCTTCTGACAATTAAAAATCCCGACAACATGATTAAAGATGCTCAATCCGTTGGGCTTAAAAAAACGCTTGGAGCGTTTGATTTAATTATACTTGGAGTGGGCGCAATAATAGGAAGCGGAATATTTACGGTAGTAGGTATTGCAGCAGCAGGTTCATCAGAATCCGTTGGTGCAGGCCCCGGACTGGTTATTTCAATGGTATTAGCTTCATTAGCCTGCATATTTAGCGCACTTTGTTATTCAGAATTTGCTTCAATGATACCGGCTGCAGGGAGCGCGTATTTATACACCTATGCTACAATGGGCGAATTTATGGCATGGCTTATAGGCTGGGTTTTAATGCTTGAATATTTGGTAGGATATATTGCCGTAGTAAGTGCTTGGAGCGGTTATTTTATGCAATTTATAAAGGGATTTTCAAAATTCCTGCCAGATTGTATAGTAAATCCCCCCGTTTACTTAATCCATGACTATTCAACAGTTAAAAATATGTTAGGAGATAACATAGATGCTATGGTGCCGCATTTTATGGGAATACCTATATGCGTTAATATTCCCGGAATATGTATCACATTATATATAATTATGACTCTAATTAAAGGAATGAAAGAATCCACCAAAATGGCAGGCCTTATGGTTGCAATAAAATTAGGAGTTGTTGGATTATTTGTATTGACAGGCATATTTTATATAAAACCGGAAAATTGGACACCATTTGCCCCAAACGGATTAGAAGGTATATTTATGGGAGCATTTATAATTTTCTTTGCATATATTGGTTTTGATGCTATAGCAACAGCTGCAGAAGAAACAAAAAATCCCCAAAAGAATCTTCCAATTGGTATTATAGGTTCACTTGGAGTATGTACAATTATATATGTCCTCGTTGCACTTGTTTTAACAGGAGTTGTGCCGATAGATAAAATTGATGTTCAAGCACCAATTGCAAGTGCTATGGCTATGGTAGGACAAAATTGGGTAGCAGGATTAATTTCAATAGGTGCACTCACAGGTTTAACATCTGTTCTGCTTGTTTTAATGCTTGCAGGAACAAGAATTTTGTATGCTATGAGCAGAGATGGTTTTCTACCTAAAATCTTGCAAACATTACATCCAAAATTTAAGACACCACACGTGCTAACTGTAATAGTTGGAATGATTTGTATATTAGGTTCTCTATTTTTGAATATATCGATTGCAGCCGAATTATGTAATTTCGGTACTTTCGCATCATTTATCATAGTTTGCGTTGCGGTTCTTATTTTAAGAAAAACAGATCCGAATAGACCAAGACCTTTTAAAGTACCGTTTTCTCCTTGGCTTCCTTTAATGGGAATAATTTGCTGTGGAGGGTTAATGGCATATTCAATGCAGTTTTTAAAAACATCAAGAGTTTTATTTCCGGTCTGGGTAATTATAGGAATTATATTCTATTTCACATATAGCTACAGGCAGCAAAGAAAAGCTCAAGAAGCAAACAATGAGGAAATTAATGTTTAAAAGAATAGCACGAAACCTTTTAAATAGAAAAACAACAAAAGAACTTTTAGAAAGAGCTCAAAAAGGTTCTCTAAAAAAGAGCCTTAACGCTTTTGATTTGTTTATAATAGGTATCGGGGCGGTAGTCGGCACAGGAATACTTACTATAATAGGAACAGCTATACAAGGTGGCCCTGAAAGCGTTGGTGCGGGCCCTGCTATAATTTTTTCAATGGTACTAGCTGCTATTGCTTGCGTGTTTTCAGCACTTTGCTACAGCGAAGTAGCCTCAATTATCCCTGTTTCAGGGAGTGTATACACATATACTTATGCAACACTTGGAGAATTTGCCTCTTGGATTGTTGGCTGGGTATTAATGCTCAATTATGTGATTGGAAATATTACGGTAGGAAGTTCTTGGTGCGGTTATTTAACTCAACTTCTAAAGGGATTTTCGGATTATTTACCTTCGTTTGTAGTTAATTTTCCGCTTTGGTTAAGATCTGATTTTCGCTCAATTTATGCAATGTGCGACAAATACGGACTAGATGTACATGATAAAATGCCTTTTATATTCGGAACAATCCCCTTTGCAATAAATTTACCCGTAGTTATACTAACGCTTGTTTCAACACTAATTTTAATTAAAGGAATAAAAGAATCCACTCGTTTTGCAACTATTATGGTTTGCTTAAACCTTTTAATGATAGTTTCATTCATCATAGTAGGCTCTTTTTACGTTAAACCAGAGAACTGGGTACCTTTTGCACCAAATGGATTAGAAGGTATTTTAATGGGTGCTTTTATTATATTTTTTGCATATATAGGTTTTGATGCAGTATCAACAGCAGCAGAAGAAACAAAAAACCCTCAAAAAGACTTACCCATAGCAATACTTGGTACTTTATCATTCTGTACAATCTTGTATATACTTGTAGCACTTGTACTTACAGGAATTTGTCCAATTAATGCAATAAATACTCAAGCCCCGATTGCAGCAGCGCTTCACATTATAAACAAAGACTATATGGCAGGTTTTATCTCTGTTGCTGCAGTTTGTGCTCTTGCATCAGTATTTTTAATATGTCATTTAGCTTCAACAAGAATATTATATGCTATGAGCAGGGATAAATTCTTACCCAGAGTTTTAAGGGCAATTCATAAAAAATATAGGACACCCCACATAATGACTTGCTGTGTTGGTCTTGTCATAATTGTGTGCAGTTTATTTATGGATTTAAATATATCAGCTGAACTATGTAATTATGGTACATTTACAGCATTTATCGCAATATGCGTTGCAGTAATTGTTCTAAGAAAAACAGAGCCCGATTTAAATAGACCCTTTAGAGTTCCTTTGGTTCCCCTTTTCCCAATTTTAGGTATTTTATGTTGCTTGGGGCTGATGTTCTATTCATTTAAACAACTTACATCAAGCGTTTCCATGTTTATTATTTGGATATTACTGGGTATAATTATTTATGCAAGCTTCAGTTATAAAAATTTAAGAAAATAATTATTCATCTTTAATTTCAAATGTAGAAATTATTTTATTTGAAGAAGGTTCATAAGTATTCAATATTTTTTTAGCTAATTTTACGCTGGAAATCTCCTTTAAAATATTGCTTTTTAGAGATTTCACAAGCTCAATATTTTCAATTTCAAGCTTAATTAACTTTTTTCTAAACTCGTCTAATTCTTTTATTTTTTTTATATCTTCAATATGAGGTTTTTCAAAGCTCAATATTCTTCTTTGAAGTTTTTCTTTTTCTTGAATCGCTAAATCAACAGCTTCCCAATCGCCATTTTCTATAAGGCTTTTTATATGTTGATTAAATTTTAGAAATTGATCATATAATAATTTTAAATGGTTAAAATCATTGATACTCAGCATTATTCCTCATCATCTTCATCTTCTTCATCTTCTTCATCGTCATCTTCATCGGCATCATAATAATCAGAAACCGAACTTTTTACTAATTCATCACGAGATTCTTGCTGCGCAATTAATATAGCTTTTTCCCAAGTTGCTTTTAAAGTCTTTAAATATTTTAAAACTTCATCAATTGGCTCAATTTCTTTTTTGATATTTGCATGGACAAGTCTGCGAATAAAGTATTCATACAAACTTGAAAGGTTCTCAGCTAGCTGAGGAGCAACTTCTCTATCAAGAGAATTAATGAATTCCTGAATAATGTTTTGTGCGCCAATTAAGTTATTGTGTGTTGCTTCAATTTCTTTATTTTGCATTGCAATTTTTGCTTTATTTAAAAATTGAATAGCACCATCATATAACATAATTAAAATCTGTTCTCTGGATGCTGTTTCTATACTGGATTTTTGGTATTGCTTAACATATTGATTCATTTAAAATTTCCTATTAACAATGCTGCCTTGCGAATTGGATAAATAATTAACAAAATGCGACAAATCTTCTGCGCTGATTCTTTGCACAACATTTTGCGAAGCTTTATCAATTATCATAATTTCATTAGTTGCATCATCAACCTTCAATAAATACTTCTCATTTTGAGATAAGTCATATTTAATAACCGGTGTTTCATTGACTGTTTCGTCATGCTCTGCTTGAGGTTCATCTGAAGAATTATATTGTCTATTTAATTCCCTTTTTTCCTTTTCTCTCTCTTTATCAGGATCAACTTTTTGCCCTTGAGAAAGTCCGTCTACAGGTCGTGAATTGTCCAAAGAAAATTTAGGAACTTTGTTTAATTCGCTTGAATTATGTTCAGGCGTTATTCTAAGCTGATTTACGGAAATACCATCTAAACCCATAATTTCTTCTTTCGTTAAATATTATAACTTATTTCACATATAATTTAATAAATTATATAATGTATTTATAAAAATTTACAATTTGTTTATAATAGATAAAAATAAAGGTAATTATAAATGCAAAAAATATCTGACCTATTTATACAAAATATAAAAAATCTTCCAATTTGGGTTAAACAAGTCATAACAAAAGAAATCATGGAAGATTTAACAAAAAGACTTGAAGACTTCACTGAACTGGTAGAAGTTGATAATCTTTTTCAAGACATGTGCCCCAAGTTAACTTTCAAAGGAAAACAAGAATTACTTGAAAAAAATTTGGGATTAAGTGATGGCTATTATATTTTTCTACAGGATTTAGCAGATAATTGCAATATGTTTGAAATTACAATCAAAAATAACTGGACACTAGCTGACACTGCTAAAATATTCTGCAGACTAATGGAGCTTGAATATTTCCAAATTCCCGATTTTGCAACCAACAAAAACATAGCAATAGCGATGTTTATAGCAGGAAAAATCAAAACCGGAGAATTCTTAAAAAGAATAGGTAAGATTACCGTAATTCAGCTTGAACAAGCAATAAGATATCAAAGACAACTAAACGAAGAAGGCAGACACATCAAAATGGCAAGCATTTTGATTAAAATGGGCTTTATAACTGATAAAGGATTAGATAGTCTGCTTTTATTAAAAGATGAAGCAAAAAAACGTCTAACATTAAGCGTTGGTTTTAACTCAATAAAATATGACGACAAAAAAGACGAAGAAGATCAAATGATTAGAATGCAAAGAGAAATTGCACGTCTTGAAAACGAAAATAATATAATGAAAAAAAGATTAAAGAAAATGTTAAACATTAATGAGTAGCAGCCCGAAAATTCTCCTATCAACAAAAAGGAATAAGATTATTGACTGTTCATATTATGGCAGCATTTATTTATCCGAGAAAAATAAAATCAAAAAATTTATCGGTTATAATCCTTCAAACATTTTTTTTATGCGCTCTCTTGCAAAACCTTTGCAAGCTTCTATACTCGCCGATTGTAATATAATAGAAGATTTTAAATTGACAAAAAAAGAACTTGCAATCTTTTGCGGTTCGCATACCGGAACATCAAAACACATAAAAATACTTAAAAACTTATCAAAAAGACTCAAAATTAAATCTGACGACTTAATTTTAGAATCTCAAGAACCACTGGATAAAAGAGATTATAAAGGACGGAAAAATAAATATTGCAACAATTGCTCAGGCAAACATCTTATGATGCTTGCAATGTGCAAATACTTAAATTTAGATTGTAAAAACTACACTGAATTTAACCACCCTATTCAAAAATTAATAAGAAAAAAACAAGAAGAACTCTCGGAAAGTGCTTGTCAAAATCCCACAAAAGACGGCTGCGGGACACCATTATGGGGAATTGGCGCAGAAAATATAATTAAAGCGTATTACAATTTCTTTCATGATAAAAAATATGAAATAATAACAAATTCTATACTTAAAAACCCCGAAATCTACGGCGGATACGATAGATTGGATACCGAAATTATAAAACTCAGTAAAGGAAAACTTTTTTCTAAAGTTGGAGCAGGCGGATTTGTTTTAGTGTATAATTTTGAAAAAGATTCAATTCTTTTAATAAAAATTACTCAAAACAATAATCCCATAAGAAAATTAATTGCACACAAAGCATTAAATCAACTTAAATGGATAGATACAAATATAGCTGAATACGAATACAATCAGCAAAAAGAAAAAGTTGCAAAATATTGTTACGAATTTAATTTTTAAACAAACTAGCATAAAAATTTTAGGTTAAAATTAAATTATGGCAAATACAAAATTTATGAATTTAAAATCAAGAGTTCAAAAACAACAAAAGAAAAAAATACGGAAAATCAGATTTTATCATTCTTTTCTAACGATAGTTCTGCTGCTTTGCGTTGTTCAAATCAGCTATTCAGCATTATTAAATCTTGCAAAAATTGTTGTTTATCAAACTAAAATAATAAAAGCTCAAGAATTAAAAACTCAAGCTGAAACAAGAAATAAACAATTAAAAAGTGAAATTCAAAATTTTTCATCTATGTATAAAGTTGAATCTATCGCAAGAAACAATCTAAAAATGGCAGCAAAAGATGAAGTACTAATCATCATAAATCAACCTCAAGAAGAAGCTAAAGAAACAAGCAAACTGCCTGATAATAAATTTATACGCTTCATGGAAACTTTTGCTTCAAAATTTAATAGAGATATAACCTCTGAAAAAACAAGCGAATAAGTTATTTAACTAGTCTTATTCTTTCTTTTACATCGCAAATATTAAAGATAGCAGAAACAGCAAGACGACGTCTTTTTAACATGCCTTTTAAAATTAGTTCATTGCAAAATAAATAATTCTTATTCGTCTTCATTGTTTTGTACATATACCACCTTCACTTTATATTTAAATAAATCGGCAGATAGTAATTTTTCTTTAATGTTTTAGCTAAAAAAAGCACATTTATTAAGTTATATTAAGAATAAATATTAAAATATTGTCGAGATATAATAAAAAAAGAAATGGAAAAAATAAGAATAATAGGTGCAGGGCTTGCAGGCTCAGAAGCCGCAATATATCTTGCAAAAAAGGGTTACGAAATAGATTTAATAGAAATGCGCCCCAAATATCAAACAGGGGCACATAAAACAGCCCTGCCCGCAGAATTTGTCTGCTCAAACAGTCTGGGTTCAATTGATATATTGAGTGCTTCAGGACTATTAAAAAAAGAAGCGGAATTACTGGGTTCTACCCTATTTAAACTTGCCCATAAATGCGCTGTTCCATCAGGGAATTCACTTTCAATCGACAGATTTGGGTTTTCAAAGGAAGTTCAAAATATAATTGAATCATATAAAAACATAAACCTTATCAAAGAAAAATATGAAAAAATAGATACAACAATACCAACAATCATAGCAACAGGTCCATTGACATCTAATGAACTCTGCAAGGAAATTAAAGAAAAATTCGCAGAAGAAGATTTTCATTTTTTTGATGCAGTTGCACCAATCGTTGAAAAAAATTCAATCAATTTCGAAAAAGCTTTTTTTGCTTCAAGGTGGGATAAAGGCGAAGCCGATTTTATAAATTGTCCAATGTCGAAAGAAGAATATGAAAATTTCTATGATATATTAATAAATTCTAAAAGAGCACCTTTAAAAAATTTTGAAGCAAACTATTTTGAAGGCTGCATGCCGATAGAAGTTATGGCCTCGAGAGGAAAGGACACGCTACGCTTCGGGCCGATGAAACCTGTTGGGATATTTGATAAAAGAATTAAAACGGATTTTAAAAAACACCAATTCTACGCTGTGGTTCAACTAAGACAAGATGATAAAATGGCAAATTTATATAATTTAGTCGGATTTCAAACAAACCTTGTCTGGGGTGAACAAAAAAAATTAATTCATAGTATTCCGGGGCTTGAAAATGCAAATATTGTAAGATATGGTGTAATGCATGCAAATACTTTTATAAATTCACCAAAAATATTAAACAAACGTTTGCAGACCAAAAAATATAAAAATATATTCTTTGCAGGTCAATTGACAGGTGTAGAAGGATACTCAGAAAGTATATCAACAGGATTATTTGCAGCAATTAACATGGATAAATATTTAAAAAAAGAAAACATGATTAATCTTTCAAATAACACAATGCTAGGCGCTTTAGTTGACTACATAACATACGAAAATCATAAAAAATTTCAACCAATAAATTCCAATTGGGGTATTATTGGAGAATTGGATGACGATCCTAAAAAATTAAAAGACAAAATCTACAAAAACACCAAACGCTCCAATAGAGCAATTGAAGAAATTAAAAAATATATAGAGGAGTGAATTATGCATTTTTTAACTAAAAAAATTCAAGAACAAAATTCCGATACAATTATATGTTTTATTTATGAGAATAACGCAAACAAAAGTGAAACTTTTAAATACTTAAACGAATTATCAAATGGCGCACTTTGTGAACAAATAAATAAATATGAAACAATAACCGGAAAATTTCAAGAACTGTTTAAATATTCAATTAATGAAAATCTAAAAGCGCTTATTGTGGGGCTGGGTAAAAAAGAAAACATAACAAGAAAAAAACTCTCGCAAGCAATAGCATTTGCAACAAGGACTGCTAAAAATGTATCAAAAAATTCTTCAATAGCAATTGAATTAATAGAAAATGATAATTGCTCAATTAATATAAGCGAAAAAGAAATGGCACAAATAACCCTAACATCAGCTAGAATCGGTTTATATGAATTTGATAAATATATAAATGACAAAAAAACAAAAATTGAAACAATTGAACTATTGTGTAACAACATTACACCTGATATTGAAAAAGGAGCAGAAATTGGCGCATATACATCTTTTGCAATGAAATTTGCAAAAGATTTAGTTAATGAATCGGCTCAAATAGTAACTCCAAATTATATTGCAAACCTTGCAGCACAAATAGCAAAAGAACACAAACTTGATATAAAAGTCTACAATAAAAATCAAATAAAAGATTTAAAGATGAACGCATTTTTAGCAGTAGCACAAGGAAGCGTCAATGAACCTTATTTTATTCATCTTACATATAAACCCGAAAACGAAGCAAGGAAAAAAATTGTCCTAATAGGTAAAGGCATAACTTTTGATGCAGGCGGCATGAATATAAAACCGGCAGCTTCAATGCTTACAATGAAATCTGATATGACAGGTGCAGCAAGCGTTTTGGGGATAATTCAAGCTATAGCAAAATTAAAACCGGATGTTGAAGTGCATATTTTAAGTGCGCTATGCGAAAATATGACATCAGGCTCAGCATATAAACAAGGGGACGTTTTAACTGCTATGAATGGCAAAACGATTGAAGTTGATAACACAGATGCAGAAGGCAGAATAACCCTTGCAGATGCACTATGTTATGCAGATAAATTAAATCCGGATGAAGTAATAGATATTGCAACCCTGACAGGAGCAGTAATTGTTGCTTTAGGTAACAACATAACAGGTGTTATGGGAAATAATCAAAAGCAAATCAATAAATTTAGAGAAATTGCAGAAAATTATTGTGAAAATACTTGGCAAATGCCAATTTTAGATGAATTAAAAAATAACCTAAAGTCAGATATAGCTGATTTTAAAAATACAGGCGGAAGAAACGCAGGCACATCAACCGCTGCTTGGTTTTTATCCAACTTCACAAAATCAAAATCTTGGCTGCATCTTGACATAGCAGGAACCGCTTATCTTGATAAATCAAATAACGAAACACTTTCAGGCCCAACTGGAGTTATGATAAGAAGCATAATTAACTACATCTTGGCTTAAAAGTTTTATATAATATAATAAAATAAAGGAGGATAGCGTATATGAAAAAGTTAGTAGTATCACTATTTATTTTAGGAGTTGTTTCTATATTTAATCCCGCAAATGCAGCAGGAACACATGGAACAGATGGGCACATCTCAGGAAGAAGCGTTGGTGCTTCAATATGTTCGCTTTTAATATGGCCCGGAATTGGACAAGCAATAAACGGACAATCGACAGAAAAAAACGTAACACATGCTGTACTTGGACTTACAGGCGTATTTAGATTATGGTCTTTCTATGATGCCATAATAGATAGACAAGGCGGCGTTTGGCACAATAGAATTTAAAACATTAAAAAAGGTTCCAACAAGGAACCTTTTTTATTAACCGTTTGAATTATTGATTAAAAGAAACTTGGCTTTTTAACTGCTTGAGCGCCTTGCATAGCTTCCCAGTTAGCTGCCATAATTTTTTTGAAAGATTTTAGAGCAGTATCTTCAAGTTCACCAAGTTCTTCTGCGTTAATAATCAATTCTCTTAAAGGCAACAGAGCTCTTTGGTCTCTTAAAACACCAAGCGCAGCAGCTGCACCCGCTCTAACTAAATCATTTTCCTTTTCGTTTTTCATTACTTCAATTAAAGCTGGAACTGCTTTTCTATCGTTTAATTTACCCAAAGAAGTAACTGCATAAATTCGAACGTTAACCCATTCATCGTTTAACATACCAATGATTTTATCTACACATTTTGGATTTCCAATTTCACCCAATGCGCGAGTTGCATCACATCTTACGTTAACTTTTTCATGGTCTAAAGATTCAATTAAAGCATCTGTAGCAACATCACCGATTTCGATTAAAGCTTCTGTTGCAGTAATACAAACTTGGGGGTTTTCATCATTTAATGCTTCAACTAAAGGCTCTACAACAATTTCGCCGCCTAAACGACCAAGCGCACGAGCAGCACGAACACGAACATCTACGTTTCTATCTAATCTTAATGATTCAATTAAAGGAATTGTAGCATTTGTATCGCCAAGTTCACCCAATGCACGAGCAGCATATAAACGAACAGAGCCGTTCTTATCATTTTTTAGAACATCGATTAATGGTTCAACTGCAGAAAAATCACCCATTTCACCAAGGATTCTTGCAGCATTATAACGAACCTTTTCCGAATTAGAAGTTTTTAAATCCTTAACCAATTCTTCAAAAGATTTCTTAGCAGTCTTTTTTCGATTGTTCACACTAATTGTCATTGATTTCCTCCAATAACATTTACACACTATTACCTATATATTAATAAAGAATTTTTTGCAGAAAAATTTGCTACTTTGTTGTTAATTTTTTAACTTATGTAACGACTATTTTATTTTTAACGAAATTTATTATTTACACTCATATTTGTATTTACAAAATATTATATTTAACACTTGCTTTGTTATCTTATCATTTTTTTTAGTGTTTGTCTTACATTATTTAGTTTAGACATAATAATTTTATATTTATTTTAATAAACATAACGAACATTACTATAAATTCATTAAATTTATATTAACATTTCTTAACAAAAAATGACACAATTTTTATATTTGTGCATTCAAAAAAATAATCAGCATGTAAACAAAAAAAATAAACATTAAAAAACTCTCCAAAAGGAGAGTTTAAATGGTGCCCTGGGCCAGACTTGAACTGGCACGAAGTTATTAGCCTCATCGGATTTTAAGTCCGACGTGTCTACCGATTCCACCACCAGGGCAAAATCAACGCCATTTCTGACGTGAGACTATAATACAATAAAAAAAATTTATTGTCCAGCTTTTTCTTGAATAATAGTATTCATAGCAGCAACCATCTCATCAGGGTCAATACCATGAACTTTGGCTCCTGCTTCTAAATTTTCAAAATGCGCTGCAGCACAACCGATACACCCCATGCCATATTTAGCAAAAACTTCCAATGTTTCAGGGTGTGCTGTAACTATATCCATAATTCCCATTTCTTTTGTAACTTTTTCCATAACCTTGCTTTCTATAAAATCATCATTAATAAAATATCATGAACTATAAAAATTATACAACTTTTTATTCAATCGGTCTTCAAGATATAAAAAGAAGCCAACTCAAAAAACAACTTAGCTTCGATAGAAGCAAATGGACTCTATTGATCCGATTCAAAGTTCTTTTTGAGTAACTTTTCGAAATCAGAAGGCTTAATGTCCTTAATAAAATCTTTAAATTCCTTTGCTTCTTCTTCATCTTTTTCAACATCAGTTGAAATAGCCCCCACAGCAAGAACATTCGATGTAACATAAATAGGTACATCAGCTCTAAGCGCTATGGCAATAGCATCTGATGGTCTTGAATCAATCTGGATCTCTTTTTGCAATTTATCATTATACATATATATACATGAGAAATATGTCTGATCATCCACATCATTAATTTCTACTTTAGTTATTTTAAATTCAGATTGTTTTGCTATATCAATAAATAAATCATGCGTCATGGGACGAGATGAAGTTATATTTTCAATTTTTCTTATTATGGCACTTGCTTCAGCAGAACCAATCCAAATAGGAAGAGCACGTCTATTGTCTATATCGTTTAATACAACAATGGGTGAACCCGTTCTTGTATCGAGCGCTATGCCCATTACTCTCATTTCAATCATTAATAATCTCCTTTAGTTAAAAGAATTATAACATCAAAGTAAACATAAATTTACAAATAATTAGACTATTTTTTAAAAAATAATATATAATATTTTTATATTTGAGGAGGAGCGTTAATAACTCATGAATACAAACATTTTAACGTTTATTGAAAAAAGAACAAAAGAACTGGAAGACCATGTAGCTTTAGGGATAAGATCAAATCTTGGCTGGAGCGAAATTACATTCAAAGGTTTAAGTATACTTTCAAGAAAACTTGCAAGTTATTTAATAGATATCGGAATCAATAAAGGCGACAAGGTTGCAATTTTATCAGAATCTATGCCAGAACTAGGAGCAACATTGTTTGCTTCGGTTTTATCAGGTGCAACAAGTGTACCACTCGACATTAAACTTACAATCCATGAATTAACACACATTTTAACGGACTGCGAACCTAAGGTCATGCTTGTATCAAGCGCACACTATAACGATGCACTAAAACTAAAAGAATTGGTGCCTTCAATTGAACATATAATTATTATTGATGGTAAAAGAACAAACCAAGAGCATGTTAATTTACATTCTCTTGAAGATTTGCCTGATAAAAAATGGCGACACAGAAATCCTGATAAAACAGCTCTAATTGTTTACACATCAGGCACAACAGGAAACCCAAAAGGTGTTGAAATTACATATAGAAACATGCTATCTCAAGTTTTAGCTGTTGGAAAATGCTTTAGTTTTGATAGAAATGATGCTATGTTATCAATTCTTCCGATGAATCATCTATTTGAAATATCAGTCGGATTTATGTCATTTTTAAATAAAGGCGCATCAATTTATTACTCCAATAGCCTCAAACCAAAAGATATTTTCCCGATTATGAGAGAGAAAAAAATCACCTTTATGGTTGCCGTTCCTGCGTTTTTAAAACTAATGAAAACAACACTGGAAGCAGAAATCAAACAATATGGCCCGTTTAAAAAAGCATTCTTTGAATTTAAATATGCTCTTGCAAGAATGGTTAACAATAAAACCTTTTCAAAGTTCCTATTTAGAGAACTTAATCAAAAATTTGGCGGAAGATTTAAAGGTTTTATGTCAGGCGGCGCTCCTTTAGATATTGCTGTTGCTAAATTCTTTGAAACAATAGGAATTAGGATATATGAAGCATACGGTTTATCCGAAGCAAGCCCAATTATAACAATGAACACAGAAAAACACCGCAAACTAGGTTCAGTTGGAAGACCAATCCACGGAGTCAAAGTTAGAATAGATTCTAAAACCCATGAATTGCAGATTATGGGCGAAAATATTATGAAAGGATATTACAATAAACCCGAATTAACAAAAGAGGCACTTTGCGAAGACGGCTGGCTTAAAACAGGCGACATCGCAAAAATCGATTCAAACGGATATGTTTATATCACAGGCAGAATTAAAAATATGATAGTATTATCCGGCGGAAAAAAGGTATTTCCGGAAGAAGTTGAGGCGGTTTTAATTAAAAGCCCGTTAATTGAAGAGGTTCTTGTATATTCAGAAGTAATTAAAACGGGCTCCAAGCAAGGTACGGAAGAAATAATAGCTAAAATTCATCCAACAAAAGAAACAATTGAAAAATATGATGATACAGAGCTTGAAAAAGCAATAAGGGCAGAAGTTAAAAAGCTTTCTCTTGAGCTTTCTTCTTATAAACGCCCGAACAATATTGTAATTACCAAAGAACCGCTGCCAAGAACAGGGATTTCAAAAGTATCAAGAAAAAAAGCAGTACAAAATGTATAAAAATTTAAAAGCGGTCAATTTGACCGCTTTTAAATTAAACATTTAACCATTTCATCAATGTCGCTTTCTTGAACTTTCTTTAATGCAGACTTGATATTTATCTTGTCCTCGATGAATTCAACATTTTTTAAACTTGATAACATTTGCTTAATTAGCTCACCGCAGCAACATGCCCAGCTGCCATTTTCAATTATGGCAAATTTTCTTCTTTGAACGTTATGATTTATTATATCTTTTATTAAATGTTCCATTTTAACAAAAATTGAATTGTTATAGGTAGTTGAAGCCAGAACAACTTTAGAACACCTGAAAATTTCAGATATAATATAGGAATTATCTGTATGAGAAACATCATACATTTTTATATTTTTAACACCTGCTTGAGATAATTTATTAGCTAAAATCTCAACTGCATTTTGAGTTCCGCCGTATACACTTGCATAAGCAATTACAATGGAATTATCTTCAGGAAGATAATTTGCCCAAAGAGAATATTTTTCAACCAACAATGAAATATTTTCCTTAATAATAAGCCCATGCAAAGGACAAATCATTTTAATATCAAGGTTTTTAGCCTTATTTAAAAGCGAATTAACCTGAACACCGTATTTACCAACGATATTTGAATAATATCTTCTATATTCACTTAGTTTACATATAAAATCAGTTTCATCGTCAAATAAATTACCGTTAACAGCACCAAACGCACCAAATGCATCAGCTGAAAAAAGAGTTTTATTATATTCATCATAAGTTACCATTGTTTCAGGCCAATGAACCATTGGCGCCATAAAAAATGATAGTGTATGTTTTCCGATTTTAATTGTATCGCCTTCTTTTACAACATGAAAATTGTTTTCTATATCATTTTCGAATTCGAAAAATTGATGCAGCATTTGTTTTGCTTTTTGATTGCAGATTATTTTAATATTCGGATATTTTTCAATTACATCCTTAATTAAAGCACTATGATCCGGTTCAAGATGATTAATTACAATATAGTCCAGCGGTCTTGATTTTAAAATTTCTTCTAAATTATCAAAAAATTGCCCTGCGCAGGTTTTATCCACAGTATCAAATAAAACTGTTTTTTCATCATCCAAAAGGTAAGAATTATAACTCATACCTTCTGAAACAGGATAAACATTTTCAAATAAAGCAATTTTTCTATCGCTAACTCCGATATAGTATAAATCCTCATTAATTTTTCTTGTATTATGCATAAAAAATCACCTTTAAAAAATTATTACAACAAAAATTCTAACATAAACCTAGAAATTAAGCTCAACTTTAGAGCCATAATCAGTTTTAACAGAAATGATTCTATTTTCAATCCTATTTTTTAAATGCTCAACATGCGAGATAACTCCAATTAATCTGTTGTTTTCACTTAAAGAATTAATAACATCCATTGCAAGTTCCAATGATTCGCTATCTAATGTTCCAAAACCTTCATCAATAAACATTGCATCTATTCCGATTGCACCCGAGAAATTTGAAACAACGTCAGATAACCCAAGAGCTAAAGATAATGCCGCCATAAAAGATTCTCCACCGGATAGGGTCTTTGTTGATCTAGTTTTAAAAGTATGAAAATCCATAACCTCAATATCAAGTCCTGTTTTAGAATTTAGAGAATCAGCGCTCTTTTTTCTAAATAGCATAAACTGATTTTTAGTCATAATTTTTAGATGTTTATTTGCCTCATGCAAAATTAAATCCAAATAATACCCCTGAACATATTGCTCAAATGCTATTTTCGGCCTGCCTTTTAAATTTCCGCAAGCACAGTCGGATAAAATTTTGTAGTGAAGATATTTATTTTCTGTCTTTTGATATTTTTCATAAACCGATAAAATAGCTTTTAGAAGGTTTGAATTTGTATTTTTTCTAAAAGAAATTGTTTTTAGCTTAGCATTTTTAACATCCAATTTAGAGTTAATATCATCTGATTCTTTTTTTACTTTATCAATATCGACGTTAAAATCTCTATAATTTTCAAGCTGTTCTATAATTAATTCTTGTTTAGAAATCAAATCCGAATAATTTTGTTTTGCTAAAGAATATGTATTTGCAACGAGTTCAATTTCATCTTGCAATTTTTTAGCAGATTCCTTTAAGGCTAGATATTTTTCTTCAACAATATCAATCATATTTTCATCAAAATTTTCACTTAAAAGTTCAATAGAAGATGATATTTTTGTTTTTTCAAGATTACATTGCAATAATTCGTTTTCTATATTTAAAATTTCAGTATCTGATTTTTTAATTAAACTATCAAATTTTTTATCATCAAAATCTAAAATATCATCTTTAACTTCTAAATCCACAAAACCATATTTTTGTTTTGTTAATTCAAATTCACTTTTTTTAGAAAGTAAATTTTCATTCAATACAGCACAATTAATTGAAAGCTCACTTAATTTTTTATTCAAATTATCAAGTTCGCCTTTAGCTTTTTCAACTAATTCAAAACTTATGTTATCTTCAAGCACCGCAGGATTAGGATGAGCACAAGAACCGCAAACAGGACATGGCATATTATCTTCTAATTCAGATGCCAAAATTCCGGCTTGCATAGATAAAAACTTCATATTTAAATTATTATAAAATTGAGTTTTGTTGATTATTTCTTTTTCCAGACTAACAAATTCATTCTTAGCAATAAAATATTGTTTATCCAGATAATTACAGTAATTATAAAAAAGTTCAACATGATTATTTTTCAGAATATTTAATGTATTTTTTAATTCATCTTCTTTTTTATTCAATAATTGCAAGCTTTTTTTAAAATTTTTATACTGATTTATTTTATTCAAGATTTCATTTTGCTTTTCAATAGATATTTTAATTTCACTCAATTCCTTGTTTTTTGTTTCGATTGTTTTATATTGTTTTTCAATAAAATCAAGTTCAGGTTTTAACTTTAAAATCTCGTTTTTAAAATTCTCAAGCTGAAAAACTAAAGAATTTTTTTCTTCAGCTTTCAAAATACTTATTTTATTATCGGAAATTAATTTATTTAATTTTAAAATTTCTTCTTCATAAGCTGAAATTAAACTATTATCATCTGTGATTTGAGATTTTAACAACAAAATAAGCTCATCAAAATTTAAAATAGAGCTATTGTTTTCATAAGAATCAATGCAAGATTTTAATTTTTCATTATCCGGAATTATCTGAAAAACATATTGAATTAAAGACTTAGATAAATCACTATATTGATTTTTTAGCTCCTTTTCAGATGTTTGAATACAGTTAGAAAAATTTAAATATTTATCTGTTTTAAAAATATTTCTGAATATCTCGCCGCGCTTTTGAGAATCGGTATTTAAAAGTTTTAAAAATTCACCTTGAGCAAGGAGCGCTATCTGATTAAATTGTACAGAATCAACTCCAAGCAAATTAACAATATAATCATCAACTTCTCTGACGCCTGAAATAATTTTTAAATCAGGAAGAACAATTTGAGCGGTGCTGTTTACATTTACTTTACCTTCTTTTTTAAGCTTCTTTTTTTCATAAGAAGGGGTTCTTGTTACAATATATTTTTCACCTTTAAATTCAAAAACAAATTCAACAAAACTTTCATCGCTATCTTGAGCAAAATGACTTCTTAAAGAAGAATTGCCTCTTATAGAACCTGAAGATTTATTAAAAAGAGCAAAAGAAATAGCGTCAAAAATAGTTGTTTTACCTGAACCCGTAACGCCGGATATTAAATATACAGCCCCTTTGGGTAAATTTTCAAAAGGTATTTCAACACGGTTTAAATAGGCTCCAAATGCTTGCATTGTCAATTTTAAAGGACGCAATTTTCCTCCTTTATATTGTCAATAGCACTTATAACTATTTCATTTTTAACATTATCCAATTCATCAGCACACTGCAGCTTATAAAAATCAGAAAAATGCTCATAAATTGACTTTTTAGCAGATATTTCAGAGTTAAACTCTGAATTTGCATTTCTTGTAAAAGTATTATCAAATTCAAGAAGCATAATATTAGGATATATTTTAGAAAGCTTCTTTTTAGCATCAATAATGTTTTCATCCAAAAGAATAAAGTGTATAAAGTCATTGGTATTAATTTTTGAATAAAAATTTTCATCTGTAAATTCAGAAAAATAACCCTTGTATTCTTTCATTTCATGTAAAAATTTAATGTCATAAAATTCAAATTCAATGTTTTTATCTGAGATATCCAAAACCGTAAAAACTTTCTTTTGATTAATTTCACTAAATGAATATTTTAAAATTGATCCTGCATAACGAATTTTATCCAAACAAACTTTCTGAGGGCAATGCAAATGCCCAAGAGCAGTATAATCAAACCTGCTAAATAATTCAGGTGATATACAATCAACACCGCCTACACTTTTTTGTTCGCTATCAGAATGTATAAGATTACCAAAAGCAACAAACTGATGAGCAAGCAAAATATTTACTTTATTTTTGTTTAATTCAATATTATCCAAAACTTTTTTAATGCCGTCATTATAATCTGAAATTCTAATATCAGGATAATATTTTCTTATTATTTGCGGATATAAATACGGCATTAAATAAATATCAATATCATCAGATAAACTGTAGCACTGCAGATTTCCTGAAAAAGGCTTAGAAATGTATATATCAGCACTTTCTATTATAGAAGACAAATAAGATAATCTATCTATATTATCGTGATTACCTGCAATAATATAGCATTTAACTTTTAATTTAATAAGTTCAAATAAAAATTTTCCAAATAAATCAAGCGCAAAAGAAGAAGGAACAGCTCTATCAAAAACATCTCCCGAAATTAAAACAGCTGAAATTTTTTTATCAGAAACAATCTCCAAAGCTTGTTTTAAGACAAACTCCTGATCTAAAATAAGAGAATAATCATTTAATTTTTTCCCCAAGTGCAAATCAGCTAAATGCAAAATTTTCATAAATAAATTTAACCACAAACAAAAAAAGAAACAAAGCTTAAAAACATCATTATAAGTGTATTTGATACCATATTTAGTTTTGTAATACTTTAAAAACACTATAGATTTTTGAGCAAAAATTTGATAAAATATATATAGAAAATGTAAGTGTTGTTAGCAAAAAAAGAAAAGAGAAGAGTATGAAAGTTCCACCAATCGGCACCTTTGGCACGTTTGGGGTGCTAAAGCAAAGAAAAACAAACCAAAGTATTAATTTTATCAAACCTTTAAAAAACGATACGGTAAGCTTTACATCCAATGCAAAATACATTAAAATGTATGCGACTTTGCCGGATGAAATCAAAAAAATACTATCCCCTGAAGATGCAATAGACATGTTTAAAAACATGGAATGGATAGCAAACGGAGTAGTCAAGGGAAAAGAAGTAGGAGAAGGCGAATATTCAAAAGTATATAAAAGCCCTTGGATTCCTGATTATTTTATCTTAATTTTAGATAGCGATAATGACGATGATAAAATCACAATTTATTCAGGAGAAAACGTAGGCGATTCAATCTGGCAAAGCGAAAATGACTGGAGACTGCAAATCTTAAAACGTTCTGCATAGTTTGCTTTTTTAAAGATAAATAAGATATACTTATTCTATGAAGCAAGCAAAAAGTGTAAATATAATAATCTATACAACAATATTCATACTATACTTTCTTTTTAGAATAAACTATATAATGCTTTCTGCAGGGCTTAGTGAAATAGATTTTAAAATATTATCAATTTCAAATATTCCATCCCCCTTTGAAATCATTAAACAAACAGCACTTAATACAATATTTTTACCTGCATACAATTTATTAGTTCATATTATT
The DNA here is from genome assembly GCA_944324445.1 of Candidatus Gastranaerophilales bacterium. Lineage (GTDB taxonomy): Bacteria > Cyanobacteriota > Vampirovibrionia > Gastranaerophilales > Gastranaerophilaceae > RUG14156. Next base: position 29,774 of record CALUWL010000009.1, read on the forward strand.
TTAATATTTTCAAAAAACGAATATCTAATAAGATTATTTAATGCAATACTATCATTTATAAATATAATTGTTTTTATTCAAATAGGAAAATCCCTTTTTAAGGGCAAAAAAGCAATATATTTTGCTGCATTTATAGGTATATTCTTATCAATATCGCATTTTTTTCTATATTACACAAATTTAATAGCCCCCTACAGCCTAAATCTGCTTATAGAAAGCATAGTAGTAAATTTTTTAATTAACTACCTTAAAAAGCCGGATGATAAAAACCTTAAAAAATTGACTATCGCAAATATATTATGCATATTATGCGATAGTTTAGGATATATTTTTATAATTTCACAGCTAATTATCCTATTTCTAACCAGCAAAAAGAAAAGAAACTTAAATACACTTTTTATTCATTCTTTTATAGCTCTTTTAGTAATTTTCCCAATAATAATTACACAGTATATAATACAATCCAAATTACTTATTCCAAACGCAGTAAACGGAGTCGGGATAAATTTTAATTCTTTTTATCTTGCTTTAAATGATCTGATAAGTCCTTATTTAAGTTTTGAAGCACCCGAAAACCAAACCAAAAGCACACTTGGAATGTTGTATGCTTATTTTCTCAACACCGGTTTATCTACAATAAGTTCTTTTAAAATAATACTTACGCTTCTTTTTGGTTCTTTTTTACCAATTTTAATATCAGTAATTTTAACAATGACAGCATACAAAAAAAATCCCATAATCAAAATTATTACTCAAATCGCACTTTTTTATTCAATCATCATATTGCTCGGGATTATATTAATAAAATCTGAAATCACTCCAACATATTTTCTTGCAGCATTTATATGTTTTTTAATCTCATCAATATACGGTCTATTTACTATAAAAGATAATTTTATTAAAGGAGTGCTTATTTTCTGCATTTTAGCAATTCAATTTATAAACCCTGAAATTACAACCTTTAATTTAACAATTAAGAAAAATTATCCGACAATAGGCTGCATAAATACTTTTATCAGAGATTATAACGTAAATGAAAATGACTTTATAATAATGCCTTATTTAGGTAAATATGCTAAATTCTATTACAAAAAACTAAACTTTATGGATTTAGATTATGAAATGCTATTGAAAAAAGATTCTTTAACAAAAAATCTTGTAACAAAAAACGCTAAAACAATCAATAAAAATAACATACATTTTCTTATGCAGGCATATTTATACGAAAAATATCCAAATCAATATATAACCCAACATTTTATTGAAAACTACGATAAATTAGGGCAAGATGCTCAAAGGATAATATTAATTGCAGACAAAAACAATTCAAAACTAACTTCCCTGCAATCAATAATAAAGTGTGTAAACAACACTCAATACAATCCAAAAATCAAAAAAATTAACCTAAAAAATCCTAACCTTTTACAAAACCAAGCAAAAACATTGTATGATTCACTGAAATCAAAAACATTTTACAACCTAACGGATATATTAACAAAAAACTTCTATTTGCAAGAAATAGCAGAATACAAAAAAATAGACAATGAATACTATAAAATAAAAACAAATGCAAAAAATATATACGATGCCATTAATTCAACCGATAGCGACTATGTATTCATAATTTTTAAAATATTGTAAAGTTTTATTAAAATTTTAAGAAAAAAGCTAATTTTTTAGACAAAATTGCCGAGATAAATAAACGGAAGGAAAAATGTTTTCTTTTTCTTGATTTTTAAAGAAAAAATATTAAAGGAAAGATGTTATGGCAATAAGTTCAGTAAAGTACAATTTAGCAAACTCCTTTGGAGCATATAATCAAAAATTAACTCAAGAAACAAAAGAGAAATTAATTGAGCTAAATATACCATTCAGTGCAAATACAACTGAAGCAGAAGGAAAACGCCTAATTTCTGCCTCACAATCAAAATCAGCAAACGAAGATAGCAACATGTTTTCAAAAAATCAGAACACAAGTGATTTATTTGAAAAAGCTGCAGCATTAGCTAAAAAACTTGGAATAGAAGTAAACGAAGGAACAAACTTTAATACTTTATTAATTTCAATAGAATCAAAACTTGAACAACTTATAAACTTAAATAAAAGCAACATAGATACACTCAAAGAACTTCAAGGATACAGCCAAGAACTTGCTAATATACAAGCTCAAAGCAACGGTTCAAGCGGATACGATAACACCAATCAAGCACTTATGACAAGTCTTGAGATAATGGCGCAATATAACAAAAATTACCTGAACAAAAATTAAAAAAAGTAAAAATTTGTACTAAAATTTACACTTTCACTATGCGTTCCGGAAGGATTTCTGGTAAGTCCTGCATATACACCAAAGTCCATAGCTTTTGATTTAAAAGGGGAAAGCTTTAAACCTATGTCATGATCGGTTGAATGTGTACTGGTATCGATTTTATTATGAAAGCTCAAAGAAAATTTATCACTTAAAAATATGCTCGGGGTAAAATACAATTTTCTTGATGTAGGTATTTGATCAATATCTCTATAATTAGCTTCCATTCCGGATGCAATACTAAAAAAACTGCAAGGAGAATATTCAGCACCTGCCAATATCCTATAGTCGTTGCTATTATATTTATTTCGATATTGAGTCATGTTTTGAATAAAACTAAACTGACTGTTAACAGGAATTATCGTTTTAGAATCAACTTTTTTAAATGTTTCTGAGTATTTAGGTGCAGTTGTATAATTTTCAATATGAAGTTTAAAAGGGACATTGCCATCAACCAAAATCTCATCTGAAAACATATCTAAATTAGCTTTTTCATCTAAATTTGTTTCAGAAGGCTTAATATCATCTAAAGAAGCTTGTTCAATTAATTCTTGCTCTTGCTTTTCTTGTTCAACTCGCTTTTGATATTCATCTGAAGCACACTCAATTAAATAATCAAAATAAGCATCAGAATACAAGTAATCATTTTTATACTCCTCTTGCTGAGCAGTATTTGCAAAACACGAATTTATAAAAAACAATAAAATTAAAACTGTATACTGTATCTTATTCATAACGAGAAATAATTATAATTTTAATAAAACTCTTTTACAATCATAAATTATGAGTATATTTGACAAATTTGGTTTAATTTGTCTTTAGCTAAACCTTCATCAATTATTTTTTTAGCAAGCAAAATTCCATCCATTATTGATTCGGCTTTCTTTGAAATATATAATGCAAGAGCTGAATTTAAAACAATAATATCATAAGGTGCAGTTTTAATTTTGTTATCAAAAACACCTTTAATTAAAGATAGACTATGTTCCGAATTCTCGCAGGATATATCATCAAAAGAAGCTTTCTTTAAACCAACCAATTCAGGATTTATCACGTAAGTAAAAATCTTATTTTTCCAAGCTTCAGCGACATAAGTATCACCATCGATTGAAGCAAAAGAAAAACCGTTATTACCGGATAAAACTAAAGAATTATCCATATTAAGCTTTAAGCAAATGTTTGCATACTTTTCAACTAAATCTTTATCATTTAAGCCAATGAAAATGTTCTTAGAATGCAGAGGGTTTAAGAATTTATCCGTAATTGAAAAAATATTTTTAAAACACATTTTATTTGAAACATTTTTAGTATATTTAATATAATTTACAGTACTATCAAGCTGAAAATAGGCAAAATTTGTTTTTTCAAATAAGTTTTCATCATAAGAAAAATTACTAACGCCTGCATTTTTCAAAGTCAAAAAACTTTTATTAAAATCGAAATAGCTATCTATGCAATATTTAAAAACTCGAATACCGCACGCACTTAAAACTATATCAACACCAAAAGCAATATCAATATAATTATCACAATCAACAAAAGGAATAATCTGCATGGTGTCGGATAAAGCGCAATTATACTTTGTTAAAGATTCACAAGAAGTTTTAACAGCGCTTGACACTTCATCAACGGTTTCACCTTTAATTTTTAAAGCCGTAACAAAAGAGGAAGTTAAAATATCATCGGATAAACCGGATAAAATCTCATCAAATACTTCCCTTGTGTCTGTTTCAGATAAATCATAACCCAAAATTAAATTATTAATTACTTCTTTTATCATAATAAAAGAATAACATTATTTAAAAAGAAAGTAAGCTATATTAAAAAATTTAACAATTTAATTTTTGATATACTTGCAAAATAAATATGTTTATAGTTTGATAGATTTAAGACAGTACACAATTAAAAGGAATTTAACAAGTGGTTAAAATAAGACTTAAAAGATTAGGTTATAAGAAAAATCCAAGCTACAGAATAGTTGTTATTGACAGCCGTTCTAAAAGAGAAGGTGCTCCGATTGAAGAACTCGGATACTACAATCCAAAAACTAAAGAAATGAAATTAAATACTAAAAGAGCAAAAGAAAGACTTGCTCAAGGTGCTCAAGCAACTGAAACTGTTATGTATTTAATTAAAAATGCAAACGAAGACGGTACTTTAAACTTTAAAAAGTCTGAAGTTAAAAAACTTTCTAAAAAAGCACAAGCAAAATTAGAACAAGAAAAAGCAGCCCAAGCAGCAGCCGCGCAAGAAGCGGAAACTTCTGCTGAAGAGGCACAAGCATAAGTTTTTTTAAAGAACACTCAATAAGCCTCGATAATTCGAGGCTTATTTTTTTACTTTAAATACAGAATAGAAGGATTTTATGGAAAACACGATAAATACAATAGATATTAAACCATCAAAAAGAATTTTAAATTTACCTAAATATATTTTTGCACAGCTTGCTGAACTAAAACAACAAGCAATATCAAAAGGCATAGATGTCATAGATATTTCAATTGGAAACCCTGATGGTGCTACACCAGATCCTGTTGTAAAAGTTGCGCTAGAAGCAATACAAAACCCAATTAACCATGGTTATCCCAATTTTAGAGGAAAACCGGAGCTAAGACAGGCAATTTCAGATTGGATGAAAAGACGTTATTTTGTAGATATTGATCCTGATACCGAAGTTCAAACCCTTATAGGAGAAAAAGAAGGACTTGCAAATATTGCTCTAAGCTACACTGATGAAGGAGATATCAATATTATTCCTGATCCATATTATCCTGTTTTATGCAGAGGAACCTTAATCGCAGGAGGAAAACCTTTCTTTGTTAAATTAAAAGAAGAAAACAGATTTTTAATAGATTTAAATGAAATACCAAAAGAAATTGCAGCTAAAGCAAAAATGTTTTTTATAAACTATCCAAATAATCCCACAGGAGCAGTTGCACCAAAAAGTTTCTTAAGGGATGTAGTTGCTTTTTGCAGAGAAAACAATATTTTACTTGTGTCGGATTTAGCTTATGGTGAAGTCTGTTTTTCAAATTACAGACCATATTCAATATTCAACATAGATGGCGCAAAAGATATAGCAATTGAATTTCATTCGTTTACAAAAACTTTCAACATGGCAGGCTGGCGCTGTGGTTTTGCGGTCGGCAAAAAAGAATTTATTCAAAACTTATATGCAATGAAATCAAATATAGATTACGGCACATCAACAATAGTTCAAGACGCTTGTATTGCCGCTCTTACCATGCCGCAAAGCTACGTTAAAGACATAATGGATAAATATGATGCAAGACGAGAAATTGTAGCTCAAGGCTTCAGCGAACTGGGTTTCTATGCACCCAGAAGCGATGCTACGATGTATTTTTGGATTAAAATACCATCAACATTTAAAAGTTCTATGGAATTTTGCAAATATGTACTTGAAAAAACAGGTGTTCTAGTAACTCCCGGAAGCGCTTTTGGAGAAATGAGCGACGATAGATTCAGAGTATCTCTAGTGCAACCTATTTTAAGATTGCAAGAAGTATTCAAAAGATTCAAAGAAGCCGGAATAAGGTACGAATAATCTCATTTCAAATATTGCGAAAATTTTTTATTAACATCAAAATAAAAACCGCAACCATCCAACATTTCAACACCATTATATATTAAATCAGGGTTGATATTTGGATAATCTCTGCAAAAAATAGGTCTAAATAGATATATTTTACACCTATTATCTTTTGATATAAATTTACATTCAAAAGTTAAGGCGCCGTTTTGAAATTCAAGTTTATCTTTAACTACTCCTGAAATTCGAAAGTTCCTATAATAGGGGTATTTTTTCTTCATTTTATTAAAAACTTCTTCCGATTTTATATAGCCTTTTTGTGTTGAAAATAATATATTTCTGCAGCACCTGCCGCATTTTTTACATTTACCTTTTACTACATATTTTGAAGAAAAAAGCTTATTATTTATTTCTAAAAATATATCTTCGATAAAATTTTTAATTTTATTCAACAACTCTAAATTCACCTATTACGACCCATTGATGTAAATTTTGAATATCAAAAACCTGTAAATAGTATTTTCCTGCTTCATACAAAATAAAATAATCTGAATAATAATTTTTATTTCTTATTCTGCAAGTTACATTTCTAACTCTGCTGTATCCGCCCACATGTGCTTCATCAGCTTGCTTTACAAGTTGATACTTTATATAATCAGATTTAAATCCTTCAGGAGTATAAGCAAGAAAATATATTTTTTCTCCTATGTGAAAAATATTTTGCTGCTTATTTTTTTCAATTAAATTTTTTTCAATTTGTTCTTGAGAAATTCCAAAATACAAAAGCGGTTTTGCCTTTTTGCCCCAAGCATAGCAAGGGCAAAACGTAAATAATATCAACAATAAAACTAAAAAACTTTTTTTCATTGAACTAGGCTATCATACAAAGTTTTAACTTTTGCTTGAACTTGGGATTTTAAATTCTCATCTTGAGATAATTCAATATATTTTTCATAAGCAAAAATAGAATCTTTTGGGTTATTATCGGCTTCTAAAATCAAACCTTCAAGATAAAAATAATCAGCTTCAAGAGGTTTTAATATTGAAGCCTTTTTAATATTTACCAAAGCTAAATCAAGCTTTTTTAACTCATATTCAATAAGAGCTTTATTATAATACAATTTGTCATCATCGCTATCGCATTCTATAGCCTTATCTAAAACAGCATCCGCTGTTTCAAAATCTTTTAATTCATACAGCGCTTGAGCATAATGGGAAAGCGCTTGAGCATTAGTATTATCAATTAAAATTGCTTTTTCATAATAGTCTTTTGCAAAAGTATTCATACCTAAAGCCAAAGAACTATCCGCTAAACCAATTAGAACTCTATAATCATCAGGCTTTTCAGTTAATAACTTTTGATATAGTGAATTTGCCTTTTTATATTCAGCTAATTGATAATAATTATCTGCCATTTTAATCAAATTATCAATTCTATCATTATTAACATCGTTCAACGTAACATTATTTTTTGAAAGCTCATTTTCATCCAACTTTAATATTTGATTATAAATTGTATCGGCAAGCTGATATTGCCCCAATTGAGATAATACAACCGCTTTATTGTATAAGGCTATATAATTTAATTTATCCGTCGCCAAAACGTCATTATAATATTTAAGTGCATCATTAAATTCAGCGTTATTTTGATACATTCTAGCCAATTCAAACTGAATAAACGTATTATCCGGTTTTAATTTCCTTGCTTTTTCAAGAGTATCTATTGCGCTAACATAATCAGAATTTTTTGAATACAGATTTGCAAGATTAATATAAGCGTTAACATTATCCGGATAATGCTCTATAAACATTTTATATTGCTCAATTGCAAGAGCTGTTTTATTGCTTTTATCCAAAAGTACGGCGTAATCAAAACGAACTGAATTTAAATCTTTATCCAATTCCAAGGCCTTTTTAAATGAATTTTCAGCATCTTGCAATTTATCTTGTTTCATTTGAACAACACCTAAATTAGCGTAGCTCATTGAATCATTTTTATTAATTCCAACAGCACCCTTAAAAGCAAGCTCTGCCTTGGGATAATCGCCTTTTCTTAAAAGTGCTAATCCGTAATTTGAATAATCTCTAAATTCAGAAGGGTTTGTTCTTAGCGCAAGCGCAAATTTTTCAATTGCATTATCATAATCTTTTTCTTCAAGATAAATATTTGCAATAGCTGATTGTCCTTCTAAATTATTCGGATAAGCAGCAAGAAATTGCTCTAATGACGCAATAGCACCCTTGTTATCCCCCAGTAAATCTTTTGCATTAGCAATATTTATGTAATTGTATTTATAGTCGTTCATCAAACTTTGAGCTTTTTCATAAGATAAAAGAGCATTTTGATAATCATATATCTGCATATATAAATTGCCTAAGCTGATATACAAAAAACCGTCTTCAGGTCTTAGGCTAACCGCTTTATTATATGCGCTGATTGCTTCTTGATATTTACCCAAAGCAGAATATAGGCCTGCAAGTTTAATATTTAAAACAGCATCATCAGGCGAATACTGCAGAGCCTTTTGAATATATGTTAGTGCCTGTTCGGTATTTCCCTCTTGCTCTTGAACTATTGCACTATTATATAATTTATTTGATTCAGCGCTCATCTTAGCTTCAGCGTTTGATAAAAATGCGCTCATCCAACACAATATAAAAACCGTAGATAAAATTCTCTTTTTCATAAAATATATTATTAAACTTATAAGAATAAAATGCAACTATTAAAATTTATAACAATAGTCTTTTGTTTATTTATTTTAAGACGATTTTATATTAAAATAATTCCAAGGATGTTTTAAACATGTTTTAGAGGTAGAATTTTTGAATAAAAGTATATTAAAAACAATAGTTTTAGCATTATTTCTACAAAGCGCAATTAATTCGTTTGCTTGCGCAGATACATCTAAAATTCAAGAAATTGACCTTCTTAGAGCAGAATTATCAACACTCAACAAAACATCAGCGCAATACATTAAAACAAAACACAAACTTGAAAAAATAATATCTCAAAATAAAATCGATTATTCAACTCAAGCAAGAATAAATGATATAGAAAGACTTATCCAAGAGCAAAAATTCAATTCTGCAACCTATGAACTTAATGATTTAATAGAAAACGGAGTTGAATTAAGTACATGTTATATGCTTTTAGGGGATATTTCAGCTAAATCCGCTAAACCGGCAAAAAAAACAGCAAGTCTATATAAAGAAGCACTAAGAAACAATCAAGATAATTATCTTGCCTCATACAAGCTTGCAAAATTATATTTAAAAGAAAATAAAAATATACTCGGAATAGAATATTTAAAATACACAATTCAAATAACAGAAGATGATAAACTCTTAAAAGAAATAGAATACATTATTCAAAATAAAATTACTCCTCAAGATAAATATGATGCAAACAATTTATATGAAGCACTAGGAGAAATCTATAAAAAACAAGATAAAAAAATGGATTCATATATTGCCTTTGCAAAAGCCATCCAAATTAATCGAAACGATATATTCTTAAAATACCGATTAGGGGACATGCTTTTTTGTGATTACAAGGATAAAGAAGCAATAAGTGTCTATGATGACATTTTAAAAGAATACCCCAACGATACAATGATTAGAATTTCAAAAGCAAAAGCTCTTGCAAATGAAGGCAATCTTTTAAGCGCGGATAAGGAATTTAGGCAAGTCCTAAACATAAACCCAAATTCACCAAGCGCAATATACGGACTATATAAAATCTATGAAAGAAAACTTCCACCGGATAAAATTTTAGAAAAAATATATCCAAATAAAACCAATTTAACTGCAAATAAAAAAGAGTACCTTAATTTTGCTAATTTCCTTGCTGAAATGAACGACGAAAAAGGCTCTTTGAATTTTAAAAAATACGCATCAAAACTGGATGAAATAGAAAAAGAAAAACAGCTTGCAAAATCAAGAGCTCTTGAAATTGAAAGATTAAAGCAAGAAAAAATTAAACAAGAAAAATTAAAACAAGAAGAAAAATTAAGGCTGCAGAAAGAAAAAAAAAAAAAAAAACTTGCTCAAATTGAAGC
>CALUWL010000010.1 GCA_944324445.1 Candidatus Gastranaerophilales bacterium
TTACCGAGAGTTTGTTAATACAAACTCCGGCACTCCGTCATTTTATGGCTCATTCTTCGCCATAAATGTCGTTGCGAGCGGATTTTGGCTAGGGCGGAACAGAGCTTTAGCTCGTTGTGAGCCTGTATGTTCGAGTAATTTTTTGGAGCAAATAATTTACATTAGTAAATTAGAAGCGAAATTCTAAAATTACGAGTTGTTAAAATCCAAGACAGAGCATCTATGGTAGATAACTTAAAAACTCCCATTCAAGAGGGTTTTTGCGTTACATAGCTTGTAGAGGTTTAGCATGCTACAATTAAATAATTATTGTAACTTAATAAAACTATACCTTCACCTTGAAAAATAAGTAAAAATAGTGTATAATGTTATTACGTCGAGACTGCGTCGAATTTGCAGGTTTGAGTTCGCTCAACTCGACGTCTTTTATTTCTTGGGAAATTCTACTATACCATAACCTAGAATATTTCCATTTTTATTTCTTATAGATTTTTTTATTTTGTCATAATATTTACTGTCATTTTTTTCATATTTTCTAAAGATTGCGCCAGCAACTAAATCTGCAAATTGGATTCCAACACTTAAATGAGAGGGAGCTATAAATAAACCTTCAATTAAATTGTTGAATTGTGAATAGTTTTCTTTGTCTGTAATCATAACTTTGTAGTGTAAATTTCTTAATTTATCATCATCACAAGAAAGCCTATTATCTATGATTATTAGACCATTAAATTCTGCTCCCGATTCTCTTGATAAATCTTGTAAATAATATTGAAAACGTTCAAGCGTTTGTTTGTAGCTATACCAATATAAATCATCTTGATTGTTTATGTAGGGAAGTTTGTATGCTTCTTCAATATCTGTAATAGTAGAAATTACTTTAATTGATTTATAAGATGTAATTACATTATACAATTTTTCTCTAACTTCATTTCTTACATCGAATGATAAATGTTTCATTCCGTTCTCTTGTTCTTGGTTATTTGGTGAAAAATATCGCCACTTTATTTCTGAATTAATTTTATATTGTTTTTTTATGTCACGTAATTTTTTATATATTTCATACCAATGTATTTCCGGAATTATTACTCCTCCTATTATAAAATACTTTGTATGTTTTTTATTTTTTGGGATTACAGTACCAGATTCATCTAAGAAAAATAAATGCATTGTAAATGTCCTATATTTATAATCAATTTATTTATTATAACATATGTTTTAGGCATGATTTTATAAATCAATGTTATTTTGATTTAATTTTTAATCAAGTTCTGAACTCGACAATTCTATGGTAGATAAACCAAAAGGACCCGTACAAGACGGGTCTTTTGTTTTATTATATTGAACATTTAACTATTTTTATTTTTTTCTATTGTAGATTTTATCTATTATTTCAGGAACATATTTTCTTAATATTTCTCTTTCTTCTTCTTTAGCCCAATAAACAGGTAAGTTTTCGCGATTATCTCTGATAAACATAGCTTTAGCAAGTTCTTTTGGAGCATATTTTCCAAAAACATCTAATTCTTGGGCTGCAGCCCAGTGAATAGGAGTTTTTCCTTGATTATCTTGCATTGTTATTGCTTTTTCAAAACCACTATGTGCGCATTTTTCAAATGCTTCCAGTTTGTCTTTTTTTGCCCAATGCACAGAAGTTTTGCCGTCTTTATCTTGAACTAACATTGCTTCAGAAAGCGCTTTTGGTATGTATTTTCCGTAAATTTCTATTTCTTTTGCTTCTGCCCAGTGTATCGGGGTTTTGCCTTCTTTATCTTGTATAAAAATTGCTTCAGAGAGTTCTTGCGGAAAATGTTTTCCGTAAATTTCAATTTTATCTGCATTTGCGTAATGCAAGGCAGTTTTGCCTTTTTTATTTCTAACAAATAAGGCTTCTGCAAGTTCATTTGGCACAACTTCGTTGTAAAATTCTATTTCTTCCGGATTTGCCCAATGAATTGGCGTGTTACCATCTTTATCTTGTATAAATATTACTTCAGAGAGCGCTTTAGGTGCGTATTTTGCAAACATTTTTAGTTCTTCAATTCTTGCGTAGTGCAATGGAGTTTTGCCTTTGTTGTTTTTTATTTTCATTGCTGCAGCGAATTCCTTCGGAGCATATTTTCCGTATATTTCTAATTCTTCTGCTTTTGCCCAATGAATTGGTGTGTTGTCTTCCTTGTCTTTTATAAGTATGCCTCTAGATAAGGCTTGAGGAGTGTATTTTACAATAGCCTCGAGTTTATTTTTTCTTGCCCAATGAAGAATAATATCGCCGTCTTTATCAGGTATTGTTATAGCTTCAATAAGTCTATATGGAGCATATTTTCCTAATAATTCAAGTTCGTCAGCTCTCGCTGAATATACTGGGGTTCTGCCTTTGTTATCTTGTACAATTAAGGCTTTTTCAAGACCGTTTGGAATATATTTTGCGTATGCTTCAATTTTATCTGCACTTGCTTGGTGAATAGGGGTTTTTCCTTGGTTATCTTGTGTAAGCATTCCTTTTTCTAATTCATCAGGGATATAATTTGCATACGCTTTTATTTCGTTTGCTCCTGCCCAATGGATTGGTGTTTTGCCTTCGTTGTCTTTTATTAGCACCGCAGCTTTTAGTCCTTCAAGGTTGTCTTTAGCAATTTTTTCAATTCTATCTTCTGTTGCGTAATGCACAATCGTTTTACCGTTTTCATTTTGTTTTGTTAGTGCGGATGTTGAATAATTTCTTTTAAAAGATATTTGGTTGAGTGTTTTTAATTGCTCCAATGGTATTTGTTTAAAATTTTGATAGGGTTGCGTAATATTTGATATAGGTTTTGAATTGTTTGTATTTTTCTTAATTTTAGAATTATGAAAATTAAAATTAATCGGCATTATATGCATAAGATAGTCCTTTTTTAAAAAAATAAGCGATTATATAAAATCACTGAAAAATTTTTTTTGCTATAAAAAATGACCCCTTTTTATATAGGGTCATTGTTTTATTTTATTATTTTTATTTATCTTTTCTCCAGCCTCTATGTGGTTTTGGGCCTTTTTTCCTGCATTCGGGTTTATGTTTATGTTTTGGGTCATGGCAATTTAGTCTTGGCGGGTGTGGATGGTGATGTCGAACATAGTGTTCATCTGATTTTTGATAAAAAATTTCAGTGTTATCTTTTCTTAAACCAAACCAAGTGAAAGCTTCAGCTTTTGTTTGGGTATAAATAGAAATAATAAACGTAAAAATCAATAAGCCCAGTATTTTTTTTACCATAAAACCTCCAACATCTCTCAAGTTTTATTGTCTTATGTTGTTTTATTCTTGTCAATAAATTAATACTTAACTGCGATTTTTAAGCATTTATCTTTGTTGTTTTTAAAGAATTGATAACCTTCAATTATATCGTTAAAATTAATTTCGTTTGTGATTAAAAAGTCTGTTGAGATTTTTTTCTTTTCGATTAATTTCATCAAAAGCTTGCAGCAAGATGCATCAACCCCGCCTGTTTTAAAGGTTAAATTTTTACCGTACATCAAAGGTAGAGGCAATATTTGATTTTCTTCATACATTGCAGGAATAACGACAATAGAGTTTGCCCTTGCTATTTTCCAAGCGGTTTCAAAAGTGTTTTTCGCTCCTGCTGCTTCAATTACTCTATCTGCCCCTTTGTTTTGGGTTAATTTTAAAATTTCTTCTATAACATCTTTTTTATAAGGATTTATTGTAAAATCGGCAAGCCCTTCTTTTTTTGCTATATCAAGCCTGAAATCGTTTATATCAATTAAGATTATTCTTTTTACACCGAAATATCTTAAAGATAAAGCGCTGCAAAGCCCGACAGGGCCTGCTCCAAGGATAGCTATTGTATCATTTTTTTCAGGTTGTGCAATTTTTGCGCTCCAAAAGCCCGTAGATAAAATATCCCCTATAAAAAGAGCGTTTTTATCCGTAACATTTTTGGGAATTTTTGTTAAAGCTTGATTTGAAAAAGGAACTCTAACATATTCGCTTGCAGCGCCATCGATTGAACAGCCTAAAAGCCAGCCGCCATTTTCGCAGTTATTTACGTATCCTTTTTTGCAGTAAAAGCATTTTCCGCAAAAGCTTTCGCAATTCACTGCTACTCTATCGCCTATTTTTAATTTGACGTTTTTACCTTTTTTTACGATAATTCCGACAAATTCATGCCCTAAGGTTGTTTTTTCAATTGCTTTTGGAACAAAACCCTCAACAATATGCAAATCGCTTGTGCAGATTGATGAATACGTAACTTTAACAATTGTGTCTTCATCATTTATGATTTTTGGTATTTCTTTTTCAACGATTTCAATTGTTTTATCTTTATTCCAAATAAGAGCTTTCATTAAAAAAATATTCCTATATTCTAGCTAAATTAAGTATTTTATTGATATCTTCAATAATTAAGTTTTCTTTTAAGCGGCAATCTTCGTAGATTTTATCCAGTGGTATTCTATCTGTGAATTCTTTTTTTCCGCCGTAATTAAGAACTTTTATATCGCTTGGACCATAGAAACTTGCGATTTTTTCTCCGAAACCGCCTGATAAAATTCCGTCTTCAAGCGTGATTACAATTTCATGGTCTTTTTTAAGATTTTCTAAAAGTTCTTCATCAATTCCTGTTATAAACCTCGGGTTTATAACTGTTGGTTTAATATTTAGCGTTTCTTCGATTTCTTTAGCTAGTCTATTTGCTAAAGGCAAGAAATTTCCAAGCCCTAAGATAGCAATTTTAGAACCTTCTTTTTCTATCTTATATTTATTTAAAATTGAATAATCAGTTTTATCTTCAATACCTGTTGAAATTAGTTCAATATTAGGTACTCTGATTGCTGTTGAATACTTATTTTGTTTAACTGACCAATCAAGCATTCTTAAATATTCCTCTTTATTTGTCGGAGCAAGATAGACAAGATTTGGAATATTCATCATTAAAGGTATATCAAAACAAGTTAAATGCGTAGCATCAGCGCTTGTTAGCCCGCTCCAATAAACAAGAATTGTTGCAGGAGAATTATTTAAACATAAATCTTGTGATAATTGATCATAAGTTCTTTGAATAAAAGAACTCATAACAGCTAAAATCGGTTTAGCTCCGTTTTTTGCAAGCCCTGAAGCAAAGGCAACAGCGTGTTGTTCTGTAATTCCCGTATCAACATATTGATTTTTTAATTCTTCTCTAAATTTTTTGTTAAAACCGCTAACCCCAGGGGTTGCAGGGGTAATTGCCACAATAGTTGAATCTTTTTTTGCTTCATTTAAAATATAATTTGTTGTGATATTTGTGTAATTTTCTTGTTCAACAACGGGTTCATTATAAAAATTATCCAATGCATGAGGCATAATCCAGTGGAACATTTCTTTGTTTTCTTCGGCTTCTTTTAAACCACAGCCTTTAAGGGTTTTAATATGCACTATTGTCGGGTGATTAATGTCTTTAACTTTTTCGAAAGTTTCAACTAATTTTTCAACACAATTTCCTTCTTCAACATAGAAATAATCAAAACCAAGAGCTTTAAAGAAATTTAAGTCATTTTTGCCTTTTGTTTTTCTTAAAACTTCTAAATTTTTATATAATCCGCCTGAATTTTCAGCTATGGACATATCGTTATCGTTTACGATAATTATAATGTTGCTATTTAAACTTGCTGCGCAATCAAGTCCTTCAAAAGCTTCGCCGCCGCTTAGGGAGCCATCTCCTATTAGAGCAATAATGTTTCCTTTTTCGCATTTTAAATCTCTTGCTTTTGCAAGTCCTACTGCAAGGCTTACAGATGTTGATGTGTGTCCGACTTTAAAAATATCGTGCTTGCTTTCTTCTGGGGCTGTGTAGCCTGTGTAAATGTAATATTTAGATGGGTCTATGAAACCTTCTTTTCTTCCTGTAAGTATTTTATGCGGATAGCATTGGTGTGAAACATCAAAAACTATTTTATCAACGGGCGAATTAAAGACTTTATGGAGCGCAATAGTTGTTTCAACTATTCCTAAATTTGGACCCATATGTCCGCCTGTTTCGTTAACTTTTTTTATTATTAATTTTCTAATTTCGCAAGCAAGGAGTTCAGTTTCCTCGTTTGAAAGATTTTTTAAATCTTTAGGTTCATTAATTTTATCTAAAATCATATTTTTCTCCATCAAATTTAAAAGCGCTTTGATAATCAAAGCGCTTTAGACTATACATCTATGTTTGTTGCATACACCGCATTTTGTTCAATAAAATCGCGCCTTGGTGCGACGTTATCTCCCATAAGGATATCGAATAATTCATCGCAAAGTTGCGCATCTTCTAGGCTTACGCGTTTTAAAGTACGGTTTGCAGGATCCATAGTTGTTTCCCAGAGCTGTTGGGGCATCATTTCTCCTAAACCTTTAAAACGTTGGATTTGCATACCCTTTTGACCTCTGTCTTCAATTAATTTTGATAATTGAGTAAATGAGGTAACATCAATTGAACCTGTTTCGGTCTCTAATTTTAGAAGTTTTTCTTCTTCAATTAAAAATTCACGAATTTTAGGATATGCGTCTTTTAATCTTAAAAATTCTTGTGATTTTATCATGTGAGGAGTAATTAAAACGGGTTCTAAATCTCCTCCTAGTTCAATTTTTAAGTTAAATCTTGTGTTTTCAGGATTAGAAGTTAAAAATACTCTATAATCTTTTGCTTCAGTTATACCATAGTTTTCTGCGTGGTCTTTGATATAGTGAGTCAGATAAGCGTATATTTCTTTCATCTTTTCTTCGTTTTCAAAATCATTTGGTGTGATATTTGAGCGAATTAAACCACGAATTATAACGGAAGGCATTTGATTGATTATAGGGTTGTAGAAAGACCTATAGTATTTACCCATTTCATACATTAAAGGTTCAAGTTTGTCTTCTGTTATGGATTTTGTTTTTGATTTATTAAATAGCTGCACCCCTTTAACGCCTCTTTCGCGAACCATTCTATCGAGCGCTCTATCGTCATATAAGTATTCTGTTTGTTTTCCTGTTGTGATTTTATATAGAGGCGGTTGAGCGATATAGACATAACCGTTTTCTAATAGAGGACGAGCATACCTGAAGAAAAACGTCAGCATTAAAGTTCTGATGTGTGCGCCGTCTACATCGGCATCTGTCATAATAACAACTTTATGATATCTTAATTTGGAAACATCAACTTCTTCATGGTTTTTTGAAATGTTGATACCCAAAGCTTGAATCATTGTTTTAATTGAATCTGAATTATATATTTTATCAAGACGAGCTTTTTCTACGTTTAAGATTTTTCCTCTTAAAGGTAAAATTGCTTGGAATTGTCTGTTTCTGCCTTGTTTAGCTGAACCGCCTGCGCTATCTCCTTCTACAATATATAATTCGCATTTTTCAGCTTCTCTGCAAGAGCAGTCAGCTAATTTTCCCGGCAGAGAAGAGCTTTCAAGGGCTGTTTTTCTTCTTGTGAGTTCACGAGCTTTTCTTGCTGCTTCTCTGGCTCTTTGTGCTTGCATTGTTTTTTCGATAATTGTTTTAGCGATTTTGGGGTTAAATTCAAGCCATTCTTGGAATTTATCCCTGATAACATCATTAACCGCAGGGGTTACTTCAGCATTTCCTAATTTTTCTTTCGTTTGTCCTTCAAATTCAGGATTTCCGATTTTAACCGAAACAATTGCTGTTAAACCTTCTCTAACGTCTTCACCTGCAAGGTTTGCATCTTTTTCTTTTAAGATATTGTTTTTTCTTGCATAATCATTTATTACACGAGTTATACCGTTTCTAAAACCTGTTAGGTGAGTTCCGCCTGAGTGCGTATTGATGTTGTTTGCAAAAGATAATACGTTTTCAGTGTATGAATCAGTATATTGCATTGCAATTTCAACATTTATATCATCAACCATTTTTTCTATATAGACGGGTTTATCAAAAAGAACGTTTTTGTTTTTGTTTAAATGTTCAACATAAGAAGCTATACCACCTTCAAAATGGTATGTTGTTTCTTTTTCATTTTTTTCGTCATGAAATACAATTTTTAAGCCTTTATTTAAAAATGCCATTTCACGAAGTCTGTTTGCGATAACTTCACAATCAATCTCTGTTGTTTCAGTAAAAATAAGCGGATCGGGCCAAAAATGTGTTTTTGTTCCGTGTTCATCTGTAGGACGAATTTTTTCAACTTCTGTAGTAGGTTCACCTCTAAGGTATTCTTGCCTATGTACAAAACCATCTCTTGAAACTTCTACGACATATTTTTCTGATAGTGCATTTACAACAGAAGCACCAACGCCGTGCAAACCGCCTGAAACTTTATATCCGCCGTCGCCGAATTTTCCTCCGGCATGGAGTACTGTATGAACGATTTCAAGAGCTGATTTTCCGCTGTCAGGTTTAATATCGCAAGGTATTCCACGTCCGTTATCTTGAACTGTTACGGAATCGTCTTTATGAATAGTAACGTGGATAGTGTCGCAATAACCTGCTAAACTTTCATCTATTGAATTATCAACAATTTCATATATGCAATGGTGCAGACCTCTTTGAGATGTTGAACCGATATACATCCCAGGTCTTACTCTAACTGCTTCTAAACCTTCCAAGACTCTAATGTTACTGGCATCATAATGTTGGTTTGTAGTTGTATCTGCCATATACTCCCCTTTTAATAATATCTATAACAATATTGTACTATAAAAAGGAGATTTGTAAATTTTTAAAAAAATCTTGAAAATACTTTAATGTATATTAAAACAGAGGCTATAATAAGCAAAACTCCTGAAAATTTCATTAAAAATTCTGAAATATTGGAGAAATTTTTAACCCCTTTTATAAATGAAGTGAAAACACCTGCTAAAATTACAATAACACCTTGTCCGA
This sequence comes from Candidatus Gastranaerophilales bacterium, assembly GCA_944324445.1. GTDB lineage: Bacteria > Cyanobacteriota > Vampirovibrionia > Gastranaerophilales > Gastranaerophilaceae > RUG14156. Next base: position 8,852 of record CALUWL010000010.1, read on the forward strand.
GTGAAAATAATAAAAGCATTAATCCTGCAAGAGCTATACTTTTGCTTAATGCTGCAAAGCTCATTATTCCCGCTAAAATTGGAGTTGAACAAGGGCTTACTGCAAAAGCGAATAAAACCCCCACCAAAAAGGGATATAAAAATAAACTTTGAGAATTGCCTTTGGGTATTTTTTTAACCAGCGGAGCAAGCGTGAAATCCAATATTCCAAGTAAGTTTAAGCCCATAATAAGAATAAAAGATGCAATAAATAAAACCCAATATGAGCCTCCGACAGAAACGAAAACGCTTCCTGTCAATGCACAAACCACTCCTATAATTGTAAGGATAGCAGCAAGCCCCAAAACAAACGAACTTAATTGTGCGAATGTTTTTAGTTTATTACTGTCGCCATAACCGCCGACATAACCGACGATTAAAGGAAGAATACCGATTGAGCAAGGAGAAATTGAACTCAAAATACCGCCGAGAAAGGAAACCACAAGAAACATAAGCGAAAATTCGCCGCTTGACATATATTGAACCAATTTATCCGTTAATTCTACTATCATTTTTATATCCCGTTAAATTTTTTATTTTTCATCTATCATTTCTAAAATATCAACAATTTCATCCGATGACATTGTGCCTTCTTGTCTGTGGATTACGTTACCTTGTCTGTCTATGAAAACAAGAGTCGGAACAAGGGTTACTTTATATTTTTTTATTTGAGATTTATTGTAATCAATGCCTTTTCCAACGTTTTCAACTACATTGATTTCTTCAACCATGACAGAACCTTTGTAGTTTTTCATTGCTTTATCCATTTCGGCTGCAACTTCTTTGCATTCTGAGCACATTGGAGAAGAAAATTTAATTATTTTTGCTTTTGCTATTTGATTTGTCTCCTTTGCGCCTTGGCTTTTACATACCATATCATTTTGCGCTTTAGCGTCAAGATAAGCATATAAGCTTAAAGGAAGAACAAATATAAGAAGAACAATAATCCAATTTTTCATGATTTTTCCTTTATTTAATTTTACATTGTGATTATATATTTAAAAATTAAAAATTTAAAACAGTTAATTTAACTAGTCTTTTGGTTTTATATAGTTTTGACCTTGAATAGAATTTCTTTGAATCATTATTTTATCAATTAAATTTAAAATTTCAAAACGGCGATTGACCCATTTAGGTACAAGCGTTGTTTCGCTGTAGCCTGTTCCTGCAATTCTTTGGATTGTTGTTGTTTTAGGTAGAATTTCTAAAATATCGCAGACGATTTCAGCATATTGTTCCATATTTAAAAGATAAAACGGCTGTTTTTCATATATTTTAGCCAAAGGAGAATCAGCTAAAACGGTCAACATGTGGATTTTAATTCCGTCAATTTCCAGTTCGGCAAGTTTTTTAGCTGTTTCAAGCATATCTTTTTTATTTTCATTTGGAAAACCAAGAATTATATGGGCGCATACTTTGATATTTCTTTTTTTTGTTTCAATTACGGCTTGTTTAAAACAATTGAAATCATGTCCTCTGTTTATCAGTTTCAAAGTTTCATCTTTGGCTGATTGCAAGCCGTATTCAATCCAAGGATGTTTGTATGTTGAAATTAAATCCAGTTTTTCATTATCTACGCAATCGGGGCGTGTACCTATTGAAATTGAAACTATTTTGTCGTCAAAAAAGACACTGTCATATATTTTTTTTAAATAATCAACAGGTGCATAAGTATTGCTGTAGGATTGAAAATATGCCATAAAAGCCTGTGCTTTGAATTGTTTTGTCAATTTTTCAATGCTTTCTTTAATTTGTGTTTGTATTGAATTTTCGGCACTGTTGCACCTTGAATAGCTTCCTGATTCATCACAGAAAATACATCCGCCGGATGAAATTGTACCATCTCTGTTGGGGCAATTAAAACCGCCATCGAGAGTGATTTTATATACTTTTTTGTTAAATGTTTCTTTTAAGTATTTGCTTAGCGGATAGTATCTTTTTTCCATAAAATAATTTTATTTTGTTGAATAATATTTGTAAATGATTTAGGGAAATAAGTTAGCGTGGTATTATATAAATAGATACCCCAAAAGGAAGATGAGTTATGAAGATTTTAATTTCAAATGATGACGGAATTGCAGCTGAAGGCATAAAAGCCTTAATGACAAATTTGGCAAAAGAACATGAAGTTTATGTCGTAGCGCCTGATAGAGAACGTTCTGCTGCAGGTCATTCTTTAACATTGCATTCTCCTATTAGAGTAGAGGAATTAGACCCTCAATATGGGGTTAAAAGAGCTTGGGTTACAAACGGTACCCCTGGAGATTGTGTTAAAATAGGAATTTGCGCTCTTTTAAAACAGGAAGAATTACCTGATATAGTGATTTCAGGGATTAACCACGGACCTAATTTGGGGGCTGATATTTTATATTCAGGAACGGTAAGTTGTGCGCTTGAAGCTGCAATGCTTGATTATCCTTCTATTGCTGTTTCTTTAGCTTCTATGACACCTGACCCTTTATTTTTTGATGCTACGGCAAAATTTGTCTGCAGATTTTTGCCTAAATTGAAAAATATTTCTTTTCCTAAAAAAACAATTTTAAATATAAATGCTCCGGCGCTTGAAGAAGAAGATGTCGCAGGGGTTGAAATAACTAAACTCGGAACAAAAATGTTTACCGATAATTATGATAAAAGAATAGACCCCAGAGGAAAAGTCTATTATTGGATGGCAGGCGAATTGACATCTAAACACGAAGAAGACGGAACAGATATAGCTGCAGTTAGAGCAAACAGAATTTCGATTACTCCTGTTACTTTTGAGATGACTCATAAAAATATTATGGCAGAATTGGAACATGAATTTTGTGCAGGTGGAATATGTAATTGGTATGGGTATGGCGCAAATCAAAGTTAATGGTGAAATTGAAGAAATCAAAGATAATTCGACTGTTCAAGATATTTTAAATACCAGAAAATTACCTTCTTTTTTTGTTGTGGAATTAAACAGAAACATTATAAAAAAAGAAGATTATAATAAAATTACTTTAAAAAACGACGATGTTATTGAAATAGCTGCTTTTTGTGCCGGCGGTTGATTGAATTTAATTTCCTTATTTTTTGTTGTAGAATTTTATTACAGCAAAATTTAAGGAAAAATTATAATGAAATCATATACTTTTGAAAAGATTAAAGATTTAAAATATGGTGAAAACCCTCATCAAAAGGCTGAGCTTTATCATTACGAAAAAGAAATTGATAAAGAAATATTATTAGGCGGCGATTTATCTTATAATGATGTGTTGGATTGTTCGACTGCGCTTGAAGTTGCGGTTGAATTTTTTGATGTAGCAGCGGCAATTGTGGTGCATCATAGTAACCCTTGTGCTGTAGCGCTTTCTAATGATTTATCTTTTGCATGGGATAAGGTGCTTGATTCTGATCCTATATGCCCTTTTGAATCGGTTGTGGCATTTACAAAAAAAGTTGATTATGAATTTGCAAAAAAATTAAAAGTACTGCCTTTAAAAATTATAATTGCACCTGATTTTTCGCAAGATGCAATTAATGAATTAAAACAAATTGAAAACGTAAAAATAATTAAAATAAATACACCCTTAAATGAACTTTTAAATTTCTATAATGAAGAAATTAAAATAACGCCTTTTGGAGTTTTAATTCAGGAGAAAGATAAAAAAGAATTAACTCCTGATACATTTAAGGTTGTAACAAAGAAAAAGCCTGAGCAAAGTGAAGTTGAGGATATGATTTTTGCATTTAAAATTGCAAAACATGTTAAATCTTCTGCAATTGTTGTCGCTAAGGATTTGAGAACTTTGGGAATATGCGGCGGACAGATGAATTCTGCTAAAAGCCTTGAATATGCGCTTTCTTGTGTTTGTGATTCACCTAAAGGTTCTGTTGTTGCAAGTGATGGAATATTTTCAACCGTAGATAATATTGAAATTGCAGTTCAAAACAGAGTTTCAGGCATAATTCAACCTGCAGGTTCAATTAAAGATAAGGAAGTTATATCTGCTGCTAATAAGTATGAAATTGCAATGATAGCAACAGGAATAAGACATTTAAAACATTAAGGTATTTATGGGATTTTTCAGTAAAGAAAAAAGAGCATTATTTGGGCTTAGTTTTGGGCATTTTAATGTTGATTTGTATGCAGCACTTTTAGTACCTTTATATCCTTTGATAACTTCAAAATTAGGGATTAATTTAGCTATAATTAGTTCTATTATCGCACTTGGACATTTAGTTTCTTCTATGATGCAGCCTGTGTTTGGTTTTATAGCTGATAAATTGCGCCATAGAGTTTTTATGGTCTGGGGGCTTGTTTTAGCTTCAATTTTTATTCCGTTAACTATTAAATCCCATACCGTTTATCTATTTGGTTTGTTTTTACTTTTAGGTATGGTTGGAAATGCTTTTTTTCACCCTCAAGTAAGTGCCCTTGTAAAAGATTTTAATAAAAATAATCCTGATTTATCTCGTTCAATGGGGATATTTTTGGGTTTAGGTACAATCGGTTATGCCATAGGACCTTATATATCAACTTTTTTAGTTGAAAATTTCGGTCAAAATGCACTTTTGTATATGATTATTCCGGGAATTTTATCGAGTATATTTATATACTTTTTTGTTCCGAAAATGCCTCCTAAAGATTGTTATATTCAGGAAAACTTCTTTTTTATATTGAAAGAAATAATGAAAAACAAGACTTGTATGTTTTTGATGTTTGTTTCTGTTATAAAATCAGCAGTAAGTATAAGTTTCGGTACTTATATCCCGTTTTTATTGAAAACAAACGGGTTTAACCTTTCTCAAACGGGAATTATTGTTACATTATTTTTTATTTCGGGCGGACTTGCAACAATTGTAAGTTCCAGAATTGAAAAATATATAAATGCAAACGGTGTTGTGGTGCTTTCATTTTTAAGTATTTTGCCTTTGACTGTTGCATTTTTGGCTTTAATTAAAACATATAAAATTTTGGCTGTGATTTTATTTATTTTAACAGGATTTTTTATATTGCTTTCTGTTGGAATAATTTTAGTACATGCTCAAAAGGCTATGCCAAAATATTTAGGTGTAATTTCAGGTGTTATGCAAGGATTTAGCTGGGGGTTGGGTGCTTTATTTTTAGCTCCTTTAGGCTTTATCGGTCAAAACTTTGGAGTAGATAAAATCCTTATTTTGATGGCTTCAATAGCTTTTGCTGTTGGTTTATATACTGCTAAAAATAAATGCTTGAATTAGCTGAACATGCTATCTTCATTGTTTTGAACAGTTTGGGTTTCTTCTTCAATTATTTGTTCAGGTTCTTCGTTTATTTCTTCAGTTGTTTCGTTTTGGTTTTCTTCTTGCGAATTTATTTCTTGTTCTTGAGTTTCTTGTCCTAACTCTTGTTGTGGTTCTTGCTGTAGCTCTTGCTGTGGTTCTTGTTTATTTTCCGTTTCTTGTGCTTCTTGTTGTTTGATATCTTCTAAATATTCAATTCCTGCATTAGGATTGTATTCTTCTCCTAAAAGCAGTTCAATATTGTGTTTTGCTTCTTTGTGGTTGTTATCTGCATCGATTGCTTTTTTGTAGAATTTAATAGCTCTTTCTATATCCCCAACTAATTCGTAAGCAAGAGCCAGATTATATAGCGTATCTGCGTTATCAGGGATGTATTTTAGAACTTCTGCGAATTGTTCTATGCTTTGAGCATATTCAAGTTCTTTAGTTAGTGAAATTGCATAAGCAATCCTTGCTTGAATGTTCATAGGGTCGATATTTATAGCGTCATAAAATGCGATTTTTGCATTTTTAACAGAACCCATTTCATCATAAGCACAGCCTAAACCGAAATAATATTTTGATTCATGGGGCTTAATTGCAATTGCTCTTTTAAAGTGCGCAATAGAATCCTGAAAACTTTTTATGTAATAATTACATTTTCCAAGCTGATAGTATACTTCGTCGTTTTCTTCGTTGTATTTAAGTGCTTCAAAAAATTTATCAAAAGCTTGATTGTATTCGCCTTTTTTAAATAAATCTTGCGCCCAAGCACAGATTAAATTTGAAATATATTTAATAATAATTTCACTTTGTTCCGGCGGAAGATCATCTAATAGCTTATTATACAGATTTACACCAATTTGAAATTCTCCGATTAAAGTATATGCTTGAGCTAAAGTAAAGGCAAAAGATGTTTCTTTTGGGTTTTGAGCAAGTAAATCTTTTAATAAATCAATTGCTTCTGCGTATTGCTTGTTTTTTAGCATAGCATTGCATAATTCATTTTGGTGATAAAGGTAATTGGTGCTTTCACTATCTTCCAGTGAAATGATTTTTCTATAGGCTTCAATTGCTTCAGGCCAATTTTCCAATGTAACTTGAAGCTGAGCTATTTTTTCTAATATTTCAAAATCATCTCCAACTATTGAAATGATTTTTTTGTAGTATTTGAGGCAATCTTGCCAATATTTATTTTTGTATGCTAAATCTGCAAGTATAAGTAATATTTCAAGATTTTCGGGATCTTGTTCATGAATTTTTTCATAGGTTTCAAAGGCTTTTTCATTATCTTCTATTTTGATATAAAGATTTGCAAGTGTATATTTTAGCTCTGTAATTCTGCTTTCATCAACTTCTGCATCTATGATTAATTCATACATTTCAATTGCTTTTTCCCAGTTTTCAATTTGTTCATACAGTTTTGCAAGGTTTTCAACTGCATTGATGTTTCCGTTATCATAGAGCATAATTTGTTCATATAGTTCAATTGCTCTTGATTTCGGTCCGTTTTCACAATAGTATTGGGCAAGCATTTCTTGAGTTTTAATGTCGTAAGGTGCAATGGATAAAATGGCTTCATAGTGTTTGATTGCCATTTGTTCATTGCCTGATGCCATTAATGATTGGGCTAAAATTCTTCTTAACTCAACATTACCATAGTTTTTGGATAGTTCTCTTTGGGCGTACCTTTGTAATTCAGCGTGCATTCCTTGATTGAAAAGCTGGTTGCATCTTTCCATGACATCTTCATGCACTATTTCCTTGGGTTTTTCTTTTTCAGGTTCATTTATTGTACTTGACATAAAAAGCACATACACCCAAACTATAGTACATGCAAATAATACTAATCCTACAACTAGAAGTATATTCATAATTTTAATTATACTATCCGTTTAATAAATAGTAAATATCTAAAAACCTTTTTTACTACGACAAATCGAGTATTTTTCTTTACTTACGATTAAAAAACATTAAAATGTTTGTATGAAATATTTTTTGGTTATTTTGATGTTATTTTATTCGTTTTTGCCGCTAAAAGCAGCAGAAATGCTTGATGTTGATTATAATTTTATAGACACAGCTTTTGATGGCATCAAACCGGTTACAAATAAAGAGTTTGATGATACAATTAACAGATTAACTCCTCAACCTGTTGAAAATACTTTTATGGGTAGATTAAAAGCGTTTTTGTTCGGAAGAAAATATGGAGTAGAACCTGCTCCAAAGGGTCAAGATAAAGAAATTGACTACGGCGGAGAAATGAAAGCTATACAAGATTTAAAAAACGGAGTTTATTATATAAAATTGTTGGTTTCTGTTGTTGGAAGCGACGGAAATATTATTCCTTTGGGTAATTATAAAATCCAAGAAAAAACGATAAATAATGAAAATATGCTTGTTTTTTATCAAGGTGCAAAAGAATACGGTACTTTGAAATTAAATAAATTTGAGGATAATTTAAAGAAAGAGAACGATTTAACATATTCAAGAGTTGATATAATAAGCGAGGATGTTGTAAGAATTGTTTATGCTACAATTTCAGATACAAAATGTGCTTATGCTAAAGTTTATTTGCAAAACTGAATTTTGCATAATATAATTTAAACAAAAGATTATTGGGAAGGTACAAAATGAATAGTGCAATTTTGGTTGGACGTGTAGGGCAAGATCCTGAAATAAAATATTTTGAAAGCGGAAAAAGCAAAACTACTTTTTCAATTGCGGTTGACCGTTGGAATCCTAAAACGAAAACAAGAGAAGCAGATTGGTTTAATATTCAATTATGGGATAAAAAAGCAGAATCGGCTGCAGAATGGATTAAAAAAGGTTCAATGGTTTCAATTGAAGGCAGAATAATGGTTTCTAAATGGCAAAATCCTGATGGTGAAACAGTTGAAAGATATTTAATTAACGCAACTGATTATGGTTTTGTAGGAAGCAAAAAGGACGCTCAAACAAGCGCGGTATAGTTATGACAATTGCTGATTCGGCTCTTATAGTTGCAGATGATTTAACGGGTGCTAATGATACTGCTTTGCAGTATTTTAAGAACGGGCACAATACAAAAATTATAATTGATTGTACTCAAGATTTTTCTGATGTCGAAAATGTTGATATCTGGGCAGTTCCGACTGAAAGCAGAAATATATCAAAAGAAGAAGCCGTAAGAAGGGTCCTGATTGTTACTGAAAAATTAAAGGAAAACCTTGGTATAGAAAGATTTTATAAAAAAATCGATTCAACCTTAAGAGGTAATGTCGGTGTTGAAATTATTGCCATGCTTGAAGCTACCCAAAAAGAAGCGGCAATAATTGCTCCTGCATACATAGAAGAAGGAAGAATAACTGTTGGCGGCTATCAGCTCTTAAACGGTATTCCGATAGAGCGCACACAATGCGCACTTGATCCTAGAGCGCCTATTTATGAATCATATATTCCTGATATATTAAAAAAAGATTTAAATTCAAAATTTGAGGATTTAATTGATGTAATAGGTTTAAAAACCGTTACAAAAGGAGCAGGACCTATTACTCTTAAAATTAATGAACTAATTCAAAAGGGTAAAAAATTAATTGTTTTAGATGCTGCATCTTGTGTTGATTTGGAACAAATTGCTCTTGCCACAAATAAAAGCGGATATGATTTGCTTCCATGTGGCAGCGCTGGTCTTGCAAACGCTTTTAATAAAATAATTGATAGTAATAAAGAGAATGCTCATATTCAGCATGTTCCAAATGTAGCAAGGATGATAGTTTCAGGGTCTGCTACTCAATTGAGCGCTAATCAAATTCAAAAATTAAGAGAAGAAAAAAAAGATATTTGTTTTGTTGATTTAACTATAAAAGATGTTGTAAACGAGCCTGAAAATGAACTTATAGATTTAATTTCAGAAAAATTAGCGCAAGGAACAGATGTCGTTGTCCATTCTTCCGGAATTAACAAAGAAGTGTTAGATGAAGAAACATCAAGTGTTTTAATTGATGAAGGTATTGCAAAAGATGAACTTTCAAGTAAAATCACCGATTTTATTTCATCTTTAGTTTATGAAGTGAATTTAAAAAGCAAGTTTATTTTGATTATGGTTGGCGGAGAAACCTCTTATAAATGTGCTTTAAAAATTAAATCAGCATATTTTGAAGTTTTGGATGTTATTTTGCCTGCGATTCCTTTATGTATGGATATGCATGGCAAAATTATCGTTACAAAATCAGGTAATTTTGGTAATCCGAATACTTTAATTGAGATATTAAATTATTTTGACAGGCTGAAATAATGAAAAAATACAAAATAGCAATTACCACAGGCGACAAAAAAGGAATCGGTAAAGAACTTGTTATAAAAGCGCTTGATTATTTAAAATTGAGTTTGGATGATGTTTTAATTATCGGTGAAAAACTCGATTTAGCTTATGATTTTATAGAAATAGATGAAAAAGATAACGGAACTTTTTGTTATAAAACACTTGAAAAGGCTAGTTCATTAGCTCAGCAAGGAATTATCAAAGGAATTGTAACATCCCCTGTATCAAAAGAGGAATTGCATAAATCAGGATATATATATAACGGTCAGACTGAAATTTTAGAAAAATTACTCGCTAAAGAAAATCAAAAGGCTCAAATGCTTTTTATTGCAGATAGTTTAAGAGTTATGTTATTAACTCGTCATCTGCCTTTGAAAGAGGTTTATTTAACTGTTGATGATGTAGTGTTTAAAGTTGAAATATTGAATAAGTTTTTAATAGAAAAATGCAAAATTGAAAAACCTTTAATTGCATTTTGCGCTTTTAATCCTCACGCAGGTGAAAACGGTATATTAGGCAGAGAAGAAATAGAAATCTTAAATCCTGCCGTTGAAATTTTAAATTCTAAAGGGATAAATGTTTTAAAACCTGTGAGCGCAGATGCGCTTTTTGCAAAAGTCGGAAAAGACTATTTGGGTGGTAAAAAGGTGAGATATGACGCTATTTTAGCATGTTATCATGATCAGGGGTTATGCCCCGTTAAAGCCCTTGCTATGCAGAAGGCGATTAATACAACTATAGGATTGGATGTGGTTAGAACCTCTCCTTCATCAGGAACTGCTTATGATATAGCAGGGAAAAATATTGCTAACCCTGAAAGTATGATTGAGGCTGTTAAATTAGCTGTTAGTTTATCTTAATTGGGTTAGTTTGATTAAAATAAAATGTTTAGTTGTTTAGATTGCAATCAGATATTTTAAAGCTGAGGTTTTTTGGTTTATTTTTTATTTGTTTGGCGTTTTAGGGACAAAAAGAAAAAGTGAACAAATATATTAAAATATAATTAAAATACTACATTTCGCTTGGCTCTGGGGTACGGTCTACGTGCTTAGCGCCAAGCTCTCCGCTTGCCGCTTACGCACTTCGCACACCTATGCCCTCGCCTTCGCTTGCTAAGCTTTCGCTAAGCTCGCTCGGCTCTGGGGTACGGTCTACGTGCTTAGCGCCAAGCTCTCCGCTTGCCGCTTACGCACTTCGCACACCTATGCCCTCGCCTTCGCTCAACTAGTGCAGTCGCGCTACGTTTCGCTCGGCTCGGGTTATTTCTTATCTATGACTTTAATTAAATGCCAGCCGAATTGTGTTTGAACAGGGTTTGTTATGCTTCCTTCGGGAGCTTCAAAAGCTGCTGTTTCAAATTCTTTTACCATCATGCCTTTGCCAAAGTATCCTAAATCTCCGCCGTTTGCTCTAGATGGGCATTTTGAGTATTTTTTTGCAGCGTCTTCAAATGTAATTTCTTTATTTTCAATTTGATTTTTGATTTCATTTGCTTCTTTTTCGGTTTCAACTAAAATATGTTCTGCTCTAACTTCAGTAAAATTATTGCTCATTTGCGCTCCTATCTTGTTTGTAAATGTAAAAACTAAACCTAAAACTAATACTAATGCTACCAGAATTTTTTTCATGTTCTCTCCTTTTGGGTTTAATTTTATCACAAATATGTTATAATGTAATTGGCCTTGTACGGGTTTACAATTTTGTTCCTACATTTAATTTAATAGGGAGAGAATTGCTCAGAAGGCTATGCTAGGTGTTTGAAGTAGACCGCTTGGTATTCCAAGAATAAACGGAAATGGATGCACCCTGGCGCTCACCCACCTGCTAGACTAGGCAGGAAACAAAATTGCTCGTATAAGTGCTTAAAACCGGTCAAATGACCGGTTTTAATTATTTATGTGAATTTATTGGTTTTTTGCTGTTCTTATCATATCTCTAATTTGAGAAATTTGTTTATCTGCTTGTATTCTTAAATCAGTTTCTTTTTGGTTTATATTGGATATTTCTTCCTTTGTTTTTTGTTGAAGTTGTTCTTTTTGATTATCTAAATCTTGAATTGTTTCTCTTGTTTCTTTGGATATTTTTTGAATCCTGTCTTCATATTTTTTTATTAATTTGTCCTTGTCAAAATTTTTATCTTTGCTGTTGGTTCTGCTTTGCAGGTTGTTTAGTTCTGTCATGGTGCTGCTTGTATTAATCCGCATAAAGTTCAAGGAATTTAAGTCGTTCAATGATATATCTTTCATAACTTGCTCCTTTCCAATTATATCTGTAATATTACACCTTAAGTTATAAATTTGCTATATCTTGCGGAGATTTTATGTTAACTTATTTTGCATTTCCTCCTTCGAGAATTTTTAAAATGCTTTCTAATTCAAATATTGATTTTGACGTTTGTCTTTGTATTTCTGCTTTTTGTTGATTTAGGGCTGATATTTTTTGATTTGCATCATCTAAAATTTGCTGTTGTCGTGCCTTAATTCCAGAAAGTGCTCTTTTTTCTGCCCCTTCTAATTTTTTTATTTGTTCTTTTATTCTATTAATTCTTGCCAGATAATTAGTTGAAATTTTTGGTTCAGGTTCTACTTGTTCTTTTATTATTAACGGGTTTAGATATTCATTATTAGTGTCATATATAGGATATAAAGATTCTTTACTTATATATGGATATTTTTTATAAAATTTGTCTGTTGAAGTAAAATTAATTGGAGTAATATTCATATTTTCTCTTTCTTTATAAATTATGCTTATATAAAACGTGTAATAAAAAAAATTGTCATAAAAAAACCTGTGAAATTCACAGGTTTTTTAAATTAATCAATTTGTTGAAGCTCTTCTTCGGAATCCAGTCTTATTTCATTCATTTGGGATTGAAGTTCGGCAATTTCGGATGATATTTTTTCTTCAAGTCTTTCTTGTTCTTTATCTAATAGGGATAATTCTCCGAATGCACGGGCTTTTACTTTTTTTCTTCTGGTTTCAATATCTGCAATTCCTTCTGCTTTTTGTTGCCATAGTTTAATAATTTTTTCTCTTAGTGTTCCAAGTTTTTTTTCTGCGTCCATTTCAATTTTTTGTTTTTTTTCAAATGTATCCCTGTAATTTGATACTTTTGGGCTTGAATAATTTTGATTTGAATTAGAATTTGTTTTTGAACCTTTAAAAGAATCAGTAAAATTAATTGGCGAAATATTCATATTTTTTCCTTTCATTTGTTGATTTGATGTTTATATAAAACATAAAATAAAATTTTTTTGCTATAAAAAAACCTGTGAAATTCACAGGTTTTTTTATTTATTTTTTTAAAAATTAATCAAATTTAATTTGTGCCATTTCATCAAGTGAAGCAAATACTTCGCTTGCGCCGCAATCTACAAATTGAACTTGTGCGGTTACGCCTGATGATAAGTCGGATAATAAATATAATCCTGCTTTTCCGACTTCTTCAACAGTTGGAGTGCGTTTTAGAGGAGCTTTAAGAGCGTTTGCTTTCAGCATTCTGTCAAATCCGCCGATACCTTTTGCTGCCATTGTTTTAATTGGTCCTGCAGATAAGCAGTTACATCTGATATTGTATTTGCCAAGGTCTGCAGCTATAAATCTCATAGAGCTTTCCAAAGCTGCTTTTGCAACGCCCATAATGTTATAGTTTGCAACAACTTTTGTAGCACCAAGATAAGTTAAAGCAAGGATTGAACCGCCGCCTGAAGCTTCCATTTGAGGTTTAGCGTATCTTGCAATTGTAACAAGAGAATAAGCACTTACATGCATTGCTAAATCCCAACCTTCACGAGATACGGTATAAAAATCTCCGACAAGGTCATCTTTATTGGCAAATGCGACAGCATGAACTACGAAATCTAATTTATCATATATTTTTGCGTATTCTTCAAAAACTTTTTTAACGTCTTCATCTTTTGTAACGTCGCATTCTAAGCACATTTTAGCGTTCATTGATTCTGCTATGGGGCGAACTCTTTTTTCCATAGCTTCATTTGCATAAGTAAAAGCAATTTCAGCTCCTTGAGCATGTAATTGTTCAGCTATAGCGTTAGCTATACCGAATTTATTTGAAACACCAAAAATAATACCTTTTTTGCCGTCCATTAAACCCATAATATTCTTCCTTTCATTTTCAATAAACAAATTATAATACAAAGGGCTTAAATATGCAAAAATAACGAAAGTTTAACAAATTAAAAAGCCGTCTTGCTCGACCGATAAGGGCTTATTCCGGCATACTCCGACCCAAAAATCATTCTCGTTATACGATATTCGAACAACACGACTTTATTAATTCATGATATCATAAATAATAATATTTTTCAATATATTTAAAGGAATTTATCGTTTATGGACGAATATTTGTTAAATGTTTTTACTGCTTATTACAAGAGGATAATGAGAGTTGAAAATAAATTAAAAACTCTTATAATTTTTCATTATACCAATCTATATAATAAAAATAATGTTTATAAAATAACGTATGCTCAATTTTTTTCAAAAACAGAAAGGAATAAACATCTTAAAGATAAAATTTATACAAAATTACTTAATTCAAATAAAACAGAAAAAGAAAAATTTTCGCAAGCTGTAACTAAAATGTATTTGAGTGAAATTACAAATTTTTTAGGACATCCGGTATTTTTTAAAAGTAAAATTAGAAAAATTCTTTTTTCTCGAGAAATTAATACAAAAACTACAGAATTTCAATCTAATTCACGATTATTAAATGAATTTAGAAATTGTATAGCACATATTGATACTAAGAAATTTAATAAGGATTTTAAAAGATTTTCTATAGCTTTGGAATATTTTGAAAAATTGTTGGGATTTAATAATATTATAACAATATCGGCATTAAAACAAATTAATCCTTCACATAGATTATCTTGTACTGAAATATTGAAAATAATATATAATACAAATAAAAAATTGTTTGAAGATGACAAAATTTTAATTTCAGTATTTGATGAAATAGCTATGCTAAATGGATACACTTACGAAGCGCTGCCTCAAAGATGGACAATTGTAAGGCAAAAATATCAAATAGAAAAAGGTGAAAAAGACAACTATTCTAAAGAAAATAATGATATTAATCAAATTCAATTAACGTTTGATATATAAAAGATTATTAGTTAGTTAAAAAAGGAGCCGATATTTAAATCGGCTCCTTTAAATTAAAATAATTATTTCAGTTTATTTCTTCGCCGGTATTCGCATTGAATAGAATGATCTTATTACAAAAATCAATGCAATTATTAAAAATACAACGCCTGCGATTTTAGAATACGCCCTAAAATCAGCGCTTATAGCTATTTCCATAGCTAAAAGTCCAAATAAAGTTGTAAATTTAATAATCGGATTCATTGCAACTGAAGAAGTATCTTTAAAAGGATCTCCGACTGTGTCGCCTACAACTGTTGCATCGTGCAGGGATGTTCCTTTTTCATTTAAGTCAACTTCAACAATTTTTTTGGCGTTATCCCAGCAGCCGCCGGCATTTGCCATAAATACGGCTTGGAATAAGCCAAAGACCGCTATTGCAATTAAATAGCTTATAAAGAACGATACAGGCGCATTTGTTAATTTAGCAGGTGCAGATAAAAATGCAAGAGCTAAAGCAAAAGAAAATAGTGCAACAAATATGTTAAACATACCTTTTTGAGCGTACTGTGTACAGATTTTAACTACTTCTTTTGAATTTTCAAGATTTGCTTTTTTATCGTCAGCTTCACCTAATTTAATATGTTTTTTAATGTATTCAACCGCTCTGTATGCACCTGTTGTAACAGCTTGCATAGAAGCGCCGGAAAACCAGTATATAACAGCGCCGCCTGCTATAAATCCAAGCAGAGTATATGGATTTAAGAGGTTTAAAATGCTTTCGGGGGTAATTCCTAATGTATTTTTAATTACAAGAATTAAAGAAAATATCATTGTAGTAGCACCTACTACCGCAGTTCCTATTAAAACAGGTTTAGAAGTAGCTTTGAAGGTGTTTCCTGCGCCGTCATTTTCTTCAAGATATCTTTTTGCATTTTCAAAGTCGGGTTTAAAGCCGTATGCTTTTTCAATTTGCAGTGAAATATCAGGCTGTTCTTCAATTAAAGATAATTCATAAACTGATTGAGCATTATCTGTAACAGGGCCATAGCTATCTACCGCAATTGTAACAGGGCCCATACCCAAGAAGCCGAATGCAACAAGACCAAATGCAAAGACTGAAGGATATATCATAATATCTGTTATATGCAAACTTGCAAAATAAGCTAATCCCATCAAAAGTACAATTACGGCTCCAATCCAAAAACCTGAGAAATTACCTGAAACTATACCTGATAAGATTGTTAAAGAAGCCCCGCCTTCACGAGAAGCAACAACAACTTCTTTTGTGTGTTTTGCTTTCGGGCTTGTAAATATTTTTGTCATTTCGGGAATTAAAGCTGCTCCCAATGTTCCGCAAGAGATGATTAAAGATAAAACAAGCCATAAATTATTTGGCATTGAACCTAATAACCATTTGCTTACGCCAAAAGTCATAATTATTGATAAAATTGAAGTTAACCAAACAAGGTTTGTTAAAGGTACTTCAAAATCAAATCTTATATTTTTCTTTTCGCATGATTTAGCATAAATTGCGGTTTTAACGTTATTAATCCAATATGAAACAATTGATGTAATAATCATTAAAAATCTCATTGTAAATATCCAAGCCAAAAGTTGGATTTGATATTGAGGGAATACACCCAATAAAATGAAACTAACAAGCGCAACACCAGTTACACCGTATGTTTCAAAACCGTCTGCAGATGGCCCTATGCTATCTCCTGCATTATCTCCTGTACAATCGGCGATAACTCCGGGGTTTCTAGGGTCATCTTCTTTTATACCGAATTGGATTTTCATTAAATCCGAGCCTATATCGGCAATTTTAGTGAATATGCCGCCTGCAACACGAAGTGCGGAAGCGCCAAGGGATTCACCGATTGCAAAACCTATAAAACAAGCTCCTGCAAGATGTCCGGGGACAAAAAGCAAGATGACAAGCATTAAAATTAATTCAACAGATACTAATAAAACCCCTATACTCATGCCTGCTCTTAAAGGTATATTCAGGCAATTTAGAGGTTTTGAGCGTAATGCTTGGAAAGATGTTCTTGCGTTTGCCAAAGTGTTCATTCTTATTCCGAACCAAGCAACAAGATATGAGCCTAAAATACCTATTATTGACCAAATTAGAATTAAACCGACACCTTTTATGCCCATTTTTTCTAATATGCCAAAATAATAAGCTATACATAGAGCTATTAATATTTCAAGAATAATTAAAAATTTTCCCTGTTGAACAAGATAAGTTTTACATGTTTCAAAAATAGTATTTCCTACTTGTTCCATTACAGGATGAACTTTAATTTTTTTGATTTTTAAAAATTCAATTAAACCAAAAATGCTTCCAATAACAGCTACAACTATTCCTATTAAAAGCAAATTGAAATTTGCCGCATCGCTTTTAATATCAGGAACAACAAGATTTGCTTCGCTTGCAAAACTTGGTAAAATAGCTGTAAGGAAGGTAAATAATAATGCCGTAATTTTTTTCATTTACTAATTCCTTTATTTTAAAACTATTCCCGTTTCATTGATTATACTTATAAATAAAAAAAATAACTCCACCAAATGAGCCGTTTTGGTATTAAAAAAATTATGTTTATTTTATTATTTTAAAAAAGTCAGGGGGTAAAAATGAAACATGGTTTTTTAGTGGATGAAAATAAATGTATTAAATGCGGACTTTGTGCAAAAGATTGTTTGTCAGGAGCAATTATTCAGGAAGAAAACAATATTCCCGATATGAAAAATCCTCTGAAATGTATTGAATGTCAGCATTGTTTTGCTGTTTGTCCTGCAGGTGCAATTTCAATTATGGGCAAAAATCCTGAAAATTCTAATGAAATAAGAAACATAAATCCTGATGATATTTTAAATTTAATTCAATCAAGAAGAAGCACACGTCTTTATAAAAGAGAAAATGTAGATAAAGAAACAATTGAAAAGTTAAAAGATATGTTAAATTATACCCCAACCGGCTGCAATAATCATAAATTACATTTTTCTTTTATTGAAAATGTTGATGTAATGGATGATTTTCGCTCCAAAGTGAATAAAAAAATTATTTCTCTTATAGATAAAAAACCCTTAAAGTTTTTTGTAAAGACTATAGATAAATTTTCAAAATATAAAAATGCTTTTTTAAACGGTGAAGATATACTGTTTCGCGGGGCTCCGCATTTAGTTGTTGCAAGCGCTCCTGTTAATGCTCCATGTCCAAAAGAAGATGGCATTATAGCGCTTAGCTATTTTGAATTATATGCAAACAGCCTCGGGATAGGAACATTGTGGTGCGGGTTTATGGAAGCAATTTTAAAAATTATGCCCGAATTTTGTGATTATTTAAGAATTCCCGATGGCTATGCTCCGATTTATGTTATGCTCTTTGGATACAGCGATGTTCAATATAAAAGAACAATTCAGCCGAGAGAATATTCTTTTACAACAATTGAAAAACAGGAAAATAAACTTAATTTTATCTCGAAATTGCAAAGAATTGTCTGGAATTTTCTAAGGTAGAATCAAAAAGTCCCATATCTTCAAGAAATTGAGCGAGTGAAATTCCTGAATTTCTGTCGTATCCTATGGCGTTTTTGAATTCATTGCTTTTTAATAAATCTATGCTTCCTTTATTTCTTATATAGTCGCAATTGAATTTAAGTCCTTTATTTTGCATTGCTTGTAAGAACTTCCTAATTATGGTTAATGTTTGTTCGTATGCTTCATGTTTAGAATATTCATCTATATCAGGTGCCATGTAATATGTTTTAATGTAGTCGTGGTTTGTTAATAAATTCAATAATTCAAGGTAGCTGCATTTTATGCTTGATTTTTCAAAATCTATCATATTTATGGCATCATCTGCAATAAGTAAATTATTTACATTTAAAGGATCAAAGCTATAGCCTGCGTTTTGCGCTTTGTTAAAGGTTTCAAGCATTTCTTCGTATGCTTCTGTATCCATAGATGAAACTTTATCAAGTAAAGTTTTAAAACTTAATTTTCTTGAATAATCTTCATAAGGAGCTTCATTTGGAAGTAAATTTCCGTATTCATCTGAAATTGCAGAAAAATCAGGAACTCCGTATGATTTACCTTCTTGTTTTTTTAGTACTTCAATTAATTGCGGACCGTTCAAAATTCCGCCGTCTGTTTTTATTCTTCCTGTTAATTGACCGATGTTAAAATCTTCGTGTTTATCTAAATCAGTGTATTCAGTGGTAGTTATATTTTGAGGTTGAAAATATCCTTTGCCGACCCTTAAAACATATTTGTTGTTATCAGGAATTGAATATACTGTATTATTTGCTCCATGACCGATTTCATTTTCAGGATTTAAAAAGATTTCTCTTAAATTTTCTGCGCTAAAAAGTCTATCGGTACTTTTTTCAAAAGTGTCGCCTTTTATATCAGAAATTCCTTTAAAAGAAAGATTTTTAAAATTTGTAATTCTTTGAATATTTGAAAAATTAATCGGTGATATTTGCATAAATAATACTCCTTTGCTTTTAGATAAGAATTGTGAATATAAAATATTGTTATTTTTTTGTGTTTTATAAAGATAATGTTACATTTTTATGATTTTAAATTATGAAATGTTATAATTTTTTTAAAAAAAGAGGGTAGAATTTAATTATGAAATATGATTTTGGTTTAAGTTTAGAAGAATTAGAGAAAAGAACATCGAAAGATTATCTTTTAACAAAACACATGTTAGATGTTGACGCGCCTGAGTTTTTGGCGTTATCGGACGGCGATAAAACGGCTCTTTCTTATCTTGTGAAAGTAGCAAGAATAATTGAGAAAATAAATATGCAGCTTGATTCTCACCATAATTTGCCTTTTAAAAAGTTTCTTGAAGAAGAAATTAAAAAGGCGCAAAAAACGGGAGATAAGCGTGCTGAATTGACTAAGATTTTGTTTGATGCGCAAAAAGGAATTTTTGCACTTGATTGTGAATCAAATCTTGTTAAATTGGCGGCGAATTTGGAAAAACAAGCAGGCCGAGGATTGTATCCTGATGATTTATCTAAAGAAGAATTTCATAAAATTTTAATTAATATGATAAAAGCAGGTAAAATCCCTGTTGTTAAGAAGATTTTAAACCAAAGAAGCGTAGTTGAGCGCAATAAATATAAAAAAGATGAACTTATTGCAATAGATTATGTTGATAAATTTGCAGCTGATTTTAAAAAAATTGCGGAATTATTATTAAGAGCAAGCTGCGTTTCAACTAATGTTGAATTTAATGAGTATTTAAGGCTTCAATCGCAGGCTTTTTTGGTTGCCGATCCTATGTTGGATGCTTATGCGGATAAAAAATGGGCAAGTCTTCAGGATACTCCTCTTGAATTTACAATTACAAGAGAAAATTATTCCGATGAAATGACTGAAACGGTTCTTGAAAATGAAGAATTATCAAAACTTTTAAAGGAAAATAATATTGATGTAATTTCAAAAGATTATCTAGGCTGCAGAGTAGGAATCGTTAATAAAGAAGGAACGGATTATATCTTAAAAGTTAAAGACTATCTTCCTTTAATGGCAAAAAATATGCCTTATTCCGATGAATATGAACAGGTAATATCTGATGAAAATGAAATTTCACAGACTATGGTTGATGTTGATTTAATTGAGGTTGCAGGAGATGTCGGAGCTTTTAGAGCAGGTATAACTTTGGCTGAAAACTTGCCGAACAATGATAAATTATCTTTAACCATAGGCGGCGGAAGAAGAAATGTTTATCATAGGCAAATACGTTTTATCACGGATGAAGACGCTAAAAAGAAATTGCAGGAGCGTTTGGATAATATTTTAGATAAAGAATTTCATCAATATTATGATGATACTATGGATCACCCTTTTACTATCGGGCACGAAAACGGTCATTCTCTTGGACCTAAAACAGGTTGCGATGCTTTAGGTAAATACAAATCAATAATTGAAGAAAATAAAGCCGATATGGTTTCTTTATCCATGTTGGATGTTTTAACAGAGGCTAATTTATACACGGAAGATGAAAGAAAAAAAATCATTGTAACTTATGCTGCTGATAATATGCTAAAATCTAAACCTGATATAACTCAAGCACACAGGGTTCGCTCGG
Organism: Candidatus Gastranaerophilales bacterium; assembly: GCA_944324445.1. Classification (GTDB taxonomy): domain Bacteria; phylum Cyanobacteriota; class Vampirovibrionia; order Gastranaerophilales; family Gastranaerophilaceae; genus RUG14156. The sequence goes on from CALUWL010000010.1 coordinate 29,643, forward strand.
TTATGCAGAATTATTATTTTATTCAAAATAATGCAATGAAAATTTCAAAAGACGGCATTTTATCTATAAATATTGATATGATGGTTTATGTCGCTCGTCAAATGCTGGCTGAAATTGTTAAAATTCAAATGTCAGGGGATTTTGCAGCAGGTGAAAAATATGTTCTTGAAAATTTCATCTGGACACCTGAAATGGAAATTATGAGCCAGAAATTGAAGAAAATTTCAAAAAGATTAAACGGAAAAACTTCTCAACCCTTAGCTGATAAGTTATTTGAAGAAAAAATATAACCAAAACACAAAAGATGAGTATAAAATGCCTGAAATTATTCAGGCATGCTCATTTATGTATCAATTAAAGAAAAATTATCAGGTAAAATTTCTTCGATTTCTTTAACAAATTCATGTGCTTTAAGCCCCAGTGCCTCTGATAATTTAAAAATGGTTGTTAATTGGGGGTCTTTCAGTCCTCTTTCAATGTTGCTTAAAAGTGAAGTTGAAATTTCATATTCTGCTCCTAAAAGATAGTTGCTTTTATTTTTTTTAAGCTTTTTATATATTTTTCCTGCTGCTTTTTGGATTAGGATTTTATTTTGCAGATTTTTATCGGATTTATTTTCTATCGTCATCATTTTTATAAAATTTCTTGCTTTTTTTAAATGATAAGTGTAATATATTTCTATCTCGTTCACGAACGTGATAGAAATTATCTCAAATATCAAAAATTGCGGTTATGAAAAAAATATTGAATATATTTTGCACCATAAAAGCCTTTAGTTTAATTGAACTAATGATTAGTTTAATTACAATATCATGCATTGTTGCAGCTTTTACTCCCGTTATAACTAAAAAACTCAGCTCTTCTTCAATGGGTTTTGGCGGCTCATTTAAAGAAGTTACCACTCAATGTGAAAAATTTGGCAGTGATTGCTCTCTTTGTTATCCTGATAAATGTATAGTATGCACTAAAATTTGTTCATCTACTCAATATAAAGATTCTAAAAAATGTGAATGTAAGGAATGTTCTGAAATAGAAGGATGTTTAGCATGTAACAGCACCAAATGCACAAAATGCAAATCGGGTTATGGATATAGTTCATCAGATTTTAAATGTACAAAATGTTCTAAAGGACAATATTCTGATGGAACAGATGAATGTAAACCTTGCCCAAAGGGTCAATATCAACCCAACGAAGGTTCTGAATCTTGTCTTAAAGCTCTCCAAGGTCAATATGTCCCAATCGAAGGAGCAAAATCTCCAACTCCTTGCCCCAAGGGTCAATATCAGCCAAATGAAGGCAGGGAAAGTTGCATACTATGCTCCAAAGGTCAATACCAAGATGAACTAGGTCAAGCCTCTTGTAAAAGTTGTGAAGCAGGATACTATTGTAATAGCGAAGGAATGGAAAATATGACCCCTTGCCCTGTTGGAACATATTCTCCTACAACAAATGCTAAAGAATCATCTGTATGTACTGATTGTCCTGAAGGAAAATATGCAGCAAACCAAGGAAGTTCATCATGTACTAACTGCGAAGGAGGTAAATGGTCCGGTATAGGCTATAGCACTTGTTCTTTAACCTGTTCTGCAGGGTATGCATGTTTAAACGGTATAAAAACCAAATGCCCGATAAATACTTATTCAACTTCAGGTTCATCTTCTTGCAGTCCTTGTGCTTCAGGTAAATACAGTTTTTCAGGTTCAAGCACCTGCTTATCATGTTCAAGTAAAATCTCAAATTGCACATCATGTAGTGCAAATTCTGACGGCACTGTAACATGCAACGCCTGCAGCGGAGATCTTACACCTACCAAAACAGGTTGTATTAAGGTATTTACATCGCAAGAGTGGAGTGATACTAGTTATGATAGAATGTTGCTTCTTAACAGTTCAAGTACTGCTTATTCTAGATTTTTTTATATTCCCGAAGGAGTTGAAAAAATCAGATTAACAATTGTGGGAATGGGTGGTTATGTTAAGGGTACTAGTGATCGTTCGTATGATAAAGCTGCTTATTTTAAGAATAGCACTGTAATTGATCTTACCTCTGATGAATATTCTTGGATGAAAGAAGTTCCAATTAGATTGCATGCAATTTCTGCAGGCGGAACATCTGGTTCGGGTGCAACTTTTCCGGGGGGAATTTTAACTGAATATTATTCAGCTACAGGAGGAAAAGGCGGTGGTCCTGCCCCTGCTGATGTTCAAAATTTTACATTAGATAGTAGTATAAATTCTCTTAAAATTGTTGTTGGAAAACTCGGTGAAGGCTCCCCCGGAGAACTTGGAACAAGTAACGGAACTATATCAGGCGGCAGCGGCGGAGCAGGCGGCGGCGCCAGTTATATTTCAGACGGTACTAATATTTTAGCTGCTGCTGCAGGAAGCGGCGGAGGCGGCGGCGCAAGTGCTTGTTCAGCTGATGGGTCATTTGTTGCAATAGGGGGAGCAGGCGGAAAAGGAGCTTCTATAGGCAGTTTAGAAGGTGGTGCCGGCGGTGCTCAAAATTCAAGCTGTATCGCAGGAACTCATGACGGAAATGCCGGTAAAAGCGGAAAATATAGTGGACGTTATCATGGTTATGATAATCATGGTAAATCTGATAACGATGGATATGTGTATATAGTATCTCAAGATTATTATAGCGAAAGTAATACGGCTGGTAATTCGGGAAAATGTTATTATAATCCTTCTATTAATGTTACTTCAGGGGATAATATAGCTATTAGGATGAAGGCTGGAATAACCAGTTCTGCTATTGTTGTAATTATTAACGGAACAGAATATTCATCAGATATGGGAACATATCAAAATATGGCATCAGGTGATACCCCCGGAGCCGGTTTTTCAGGCAGATGTCAACCGGGGACATACGGAGCTGGTGCTGAGAAAAAACCTGCAGGATACTATCGGTATTTATGTGGTACGGGTCCATACGTATTAATAGAAAACGCTACCGAGTATTAAATTTTCATATTATTTTTTGTGTTTTGGTTAGGGGCAATATTTGCCCCATTTTTTTATTAGTTTTACACTAAAAGGCCCCTTTTAAATAAAAGGAGTCTTTTATAAAAAATATTTATTATTAATCTAAATAAAATACCGTAACAACTTTGTGTGATTCTTCAGCAAATTCAACAGCCTTATGTAAGGTGTTAGATGAATGCGATAAGAAACAAATTAATTGTTGGCATTCTGAAATGATTTCTCTGTTGCATATACGGCTGGCGTCAGCTAAAGTCATCATTGCTCTATCGGGATGTTCGATTATATTTGGTACGCCAATCAATTGGTCTTGAACATCAGACGGCTGCTGCCCGATTGTTTGCGGAAGAATAATTTTTAATTTATCGGGATTAGCTTTTAGGGCCCCTCTTATAGCTGCGGCGTTTGTTCCTGATGAACCGCCTGAAGTAATTATTGTATTACCTTGCATAACAAGGCTTGTAGTCAAAGTTTCGATGATTTGCTGGTGAGTAATTGTAAGGTTTCTTGAACCTATTATTGCTATTCTTTTAGCACTTTGTCTAATTGTTGCTAATTCCTGAGCTAGGGTATCAACATCATCACCTTCTTTGTGTTCCACTTTGTCCATATCTTCAAGAGGAACCATAATCGAGGGCTGACTTTGTTTATCCATGTTTTCTTCCATATTTGTTCGTTTTTTCCTTTTAAAAATTTTTCCTTTGTAATATAAATATAATAATAGCATATTTCTTTAATTTTGAAAATATTTATAAATAATTTAGGGGAGTTTAACAATTGGAGCCGAGCTTTTTAGAGGGTTTAAACAAAGAACAAAAACAAGCTGTTATTGAAAAAAACGGCGCAATATTGGTTTTGGCGGGTGCAGGCTCGGGTAAAACAAAGGTTTTAACCTCAAGAATTGCATATTTGGTTTCTTGCGGTGTTAGTCCGAATGATATTCTGGCGGTTACTTTTACAAATAAAGCTGCAAAGGAAATGCAAGCAAGGTTATCTTCTTATCTTGGCGAAGATATTGTAAAAAGAATGTGGGTGGGTACATTTCATAATATTTGCGGACGTATTTTAAGACGTGATTTGGAAAATTATAAAACAAAAGACGGCAGAAGCTGGGATAATAACTATGTAATTTATGATGATACCGATACTAAAACAATAATTAAAAATGCTTTGAAAAAATTTAATTTGGATGAAAAAGTATATGACCATAAAGCAATACGTGCTGCTATTTCAAATGCAAAAAATAAAATGCAGGACGCTTATTTATTTGCAACAAGTGCTAAAGATTATTATAATCAGAAAATTTCGGATATTTATTATGAATATGAAAAACAGTTAGCACAAAATAATGCTCTTGATTTTGACGATATGCTGATGTTGTCGGTTAATCTTTTGAAAGAAAATGAAGAAATCAGGACAAAATATGCTCAAAGATTTAAACATATTTTAGTTGATGAATTTCAGGACACAAACAAAGCGCAATATGACTTGATTAATATGCTTTATCCTTCTGACGGTTCAAAAGATGAAATTGGTTCTCTTTGTGCTGTAGGGGATGTGGATCAGTCAATATATTCTTGGAGAGGCGCTGATTTTAAAATTATTTTAAATTTTCAATCGGATTATGAAAATTCAAAATTAATCAAATTAGAACAAAATTATCGCTCAACGGGAAATATTTTGAATGCTGCAAACGAAGTTATTAAAAATAATGAGCAAAGACTTGAAAAAAACCTATATTCAACAAAAGGTTCGGGTGAAAAGCTTGTTGTGTTTGAAGGACAGGATGATTTTGCAGAAAGCAGATATATAGCTAAAAAAATTGAAAATTCTAATTATAAAAAAGAAGATATTGCAATTTTATACAGAACAAACGCCCAATCACGTTCAATTGAAGAAGCCCTTATGAGCTATTCAATTCCTTATAAAGTGGTAGGCGGTGTTAAATTTTATGATAGAAAAGAAATCAAAGATATAATTGCATATTTAAAATTAATCTATAATCACAATGATTCGCAAGCGCTAAAAAGAATTATAAATGAACCAAAGCGCTCAATTGGAGATACTACGGTAAATAAACTTTTTAATTTTGCGGATGAAAATTCAATCAGTGTTTATGAAGCCCTAAAACACCTTGATGAAATTGAAGATATAAACGCAAGAACAAAAACCCTGCTTTTAAATTTTTACACTTTAATTGAAGAATTAACAAGTCTGCAAAATGAATATAATTTAGCGGATTTTGTAAATGAGGTTATGCAAAAAAGCGGATATATTAATGCGCTTTTGGCTGAAGATAATATAGAAAATCAATCCAGATATGAAAACTTGCAAGAATTTATAAATGTTGTACAAGAATTTATGCAGGATGATTTTAATCTTGATCCTGAAGATGATATGGGCGCTTTGGGAAATTTCTTATCTCAGGTTGCACTTGTATCAGATGTTGACGAAGTTAACGATAATGAAAAATCTGTTACTTTAATGACTTTGCATGCTGCAAAGGGGCTTGAATATCCGCTTGTATTTTTAGCGGGCATGGAAGACGGTATTTTTCCTCATGGAAGAAGCATAGCTTTCGGAGTTTCAAATTCAGAGCTTGAAGAAGAAAGAAGGCTTATGTATGTGGGAATTACTCGTGCTAAAGAAAAACTTTATTTAACCTATGCAAAATCAAGAAAAGTTTGGGGTAATTATCAAACTAATCCTAAAAGCAGATTTTTAGATGAAATTCCTTCCGGTTTAATTGAAGAAGATTTTGTATCAAGCAGCGGTTATCAAAATTCAAAATCCAGTTTTTCTGCAGTTACATCAAAAATTAAAGAAAGAAAAAGTAATTTTAATACTTCTTCAAAAGATTCATCCGCCCCAAGCGGCGGTTTGTTGAGTTCAATTGCAAGAATTAAAGCAAGTTCTCAAAAAGCAAAAGAAAAACAAATTGAAGATAATTCAAAGAAAATTTCTTCAAATATTAATTATAAAACGGTTAATGCAAGAGTGGTTAAGAAAAATCCACCAAATGAAAACAGCGAGAAGAATATTAATATAAGCGAAATGATTGCAAAAGCAAAACAAAAAGCGGCAAATGTCTCGCCTTCTTCAAGATTGGAAGGTGTTTTACCTGTTGGAACAAGGGTGTTTCATACGCATTTTGGTGTAGGTAAAATTGTAAATATTAATAAAGACGATAAACAGCAAAGCTACGTTGTAGATTTTACAAAAGCAGGTGAAAAGATTTTAGACGTGGCTTCATCCGGCCTAAAGACATTTTAATTTACAAAACTACACAAAAAAACCCTTTTATATTGCACGATAGCGCCTTTTAGGGTTAATAAAATGTAAAGAAATTTGCAAAAATATTTTTAGGCTTATATAATTGAGCATGTAAATAGATAGTATTATTTAATTGAGGTAAAAATGAGCACAGAAATTTTAGAAAAAGTTAAAAAAGTTGTAATAGACCAATTAAGCGTTGATGAAAGCTTAGTTACTCCTCAAGCTTCTTTCACTGCTGATCTTGGCGCTGATTCATTAGATACAGTTGAATTAGTTATGGCTTTTGAAGAAGCTTTCGGATGTGAAATTCCTGATGAAGATGCTGAAAAAATTGCTACTGTTCAAGATGCAGTTAACTATATCGAAGCTCACATGGGTTAATTTCTAAAAGCTTTGTTTAAAATTTAGTAAAAAGCTGCAAAATTTGATGTTTGCAGCTTTTTTTGAAAGTTATTACCATTAAAAAATTTTAGATTTGAGGATGAAATATGGAAAAAAGACGTGTAGTCGTTACAGGAATCGGTATTGTCAGCCCGTTTGGGTGTGGAGTTGAAAAATTTTGGAACTCTTTGCTTGAAGGAAAATCAGGCGTCAAAACTTTAACCAGAATATCTTTGGAAGGTCATGCTGTTACAATCGGCGCAGAAGCTACGACATTTGAAGATGAAGTTAATGAAAAAGGGCTTCTTGATCCGAAAGATATGAAGCGCATGGACAGATACACTCAATTTGCTTGTGTTGCAGCTGACGAAGCTTTTAAGGATTCAAAACTTGATATGTCAAAAGAAGATCCTTATAGAGTGGGTGTTGTTTTTGGTTCGGGCGCAGGCGGATTTGATACTTTTGAAAAACAACACATTGCAATTATAAATAGAGGCCCAAATAAATGTTCTCCTTTTACTATTCCTATGTTGATTGCTAATATGGCAGCAGGAAAAGTTTCAATGAGAATTGGTGCAAAAGGCTTAAATAAAGCAATAGTAACTGCATGTGCTACAAGTGCGCATTGTGTGGGTGATGCTTATCGCTCTATTCAATTTAATGATGCTGATGTAGTTGTTGCAGGCGGTTCTGAAGCTGTTATTACACATATCGGCATAGGTGCTTTTGCAACAGCAAGAACTTTATCAAGAAGAAACGATGAACCTGAGCGTGCTTCCCGTCCTTATGATATAGATAGAGATGGTTTTGTTATGGGTGAAGGCGGAGCATGTTTAATTTTAGAAGAATTAAATCATGCCAAAGCTCGCGGAGCAAAGATATATGCTGAAATAGTAGGTTACGGTCAAACAGCAGACGCTTATGATATGGTTGCTCCTGATCCATCGGGTGCCGGTGCAGCTAAAGCTATGGAATTAGCTGTTAAAGAAGCAGAAATTACACCTGATAAAGTAGGCTACATCAATGCTCACGGCACATCAACTCATCTTGGGGATATTGCGGAATCTCAAGCAATAGCAAGATTATTTGGTAATTTGAATACTAATCCTAATTTGAAGGTTTCATCAACAAAATCAATGCATGGGCATATGATAGGAGCAACAGGTGCTGCTGAATCAATTGTTTGCGTGAAGGTTTTAAATGAGGATATTATTCCGCCTACAATAAACCTTGAAAACCAAGATCCTGAGGTTGCAAATTTGAATTATGTACCAAATAAACCAATAAAAGAAGATGTTGAATATGCTTTAACAAATTCATTTGGTTTCGGCGGGCAAAATGCTTCAATACTATTTAAAAAATATGAAGGTTAAATATTAAAATCCCTGCTAATTGGCAGGGATTTTTTGTAAATAAAATATAAAATTCTTTCTTTTTTTATGTTTATAATATATTTTATTGTTATGAATTAGTTTTTTAAGGATTTTATAATGAATAAAAAAGCTTTTACGTTAGCTGAAATTATGATTGTTTTAACAATCATAGGAGTGATTACCGCGATATTGCTGCCTATTGCTTTTCAAAGCGCACCTGATGAAAATGTGATGAAATTTAAAAAAGGAAATAATACCCTTGGAAATGTAATAAGAGAACTCGTTAATTCGGATAATTATTATCTTGATGGCAATCTTGGTATAAGAGCAAACGGAAATTATGTGGATGGGACTCATGATGGTGATTATACATATTTTTGCCAGAGTTTTGCTGATTTATTAAATGTCAAGGATTTAAATTGCAAGGAAACGGGTGCTGTCTATGAGGAGTCTTTTTATCAAGTGGGCGCTAGCGTAAAAGAGGATTTAGACAATCTTTGTAAAAAAGCAACTACAGGAAGTGAAATTATAACTTCTGATAATATAACATATTTTCAGGTTAATCCTAAAATGCCTTTTGGTGTAAAATGGGTAGATGCAAGTGAGGAATTAAAAACAAATTGCCAAAATCCTGATTTTTATTCCTCGCATACTGATAATTGTGAAACTACTTTACTTTTTGCGGCAAGTAATTCTTCAGTTAATGACGACAATGGTTTTGGTGCCGTATATAAGATATTTTGTATGGATGTAGACGGTATTGATAAAGGTGAAGACCCTTTTGGATATGGTATTAGAGCCGATGGTAAAATTATTATGGGCGCAAGGGCTGATGAATGGATGAATAAATCGGTTCAACAAGGAGATTAATTAAATAAAATCAAGCGGTTAAATTAACCGCTTTTTTAATATTAAATTTAAAACATTAAGAAATTGTTTATTTTTTTAA